>NZ_JAHRVT010000030.1:0-154559 GCF_019090545.1 Cycloclasticus sp.
ATTCGAACCTCCGAAGGCTGAGCCGTCAGATTTACAGTCTGATCCCTTTGGCCGCTCGGGAACCCCTCCGAAATTAGCCGACTATTGTCTTTGATTTAATTTTGGCTGTCAACAACCAATATACTTCTTAATAAAAGATTTTAGTCTGTATGTAAACTTTGCATTACCGACTGGATATCACCGGCACAAATACCCGGTATTTTCTCAATTGCACGATCCATTGCAGCCTCAATTAATACATTATCCGCTTTACTGGGCGCCTTTAATACATAATTTACAACTTTATTGCGATCACCTGGGTGCCCCACCCCAAGTCTAAGCCTATAAAACTCTTTGGATGATAAATGCGCGATTATATCTCGAAGACCATTATGCCCGCCATGACCCCCTCCTTTCTTCAATCGCACTATGCCAGGCTCCAAGTCCAACTCATCATGCACAATCATGACATTTTCTGGCTGGACAGAATAATACTTTGCATAGGCCGATACTGACAAGCCACTTTTATTCATAAATGTTTGCGGCTTGATTAACCTAACCATGCTGTTACCAATTACGCACTTTGACACATCGGCTTTAAATTTAGCGTCATAATTAAAGCGCACACCTTCTCTTTGAGCCAAAGCATCTAACAATAAAAACCCGACATTATGTCGGGTTTTTTTATACTCATCGCCCGGATTGCCCAGACCGACTATTACTGAAATCATTTATTACTCGCCAGAACCCTCTTCGGACTCACCTTCAGCTGATTCAGCACCTTCAACATCTTCGTCTACTTCTGCTGCTCTGTTGGCTTGAATTGCAACCACCTGCAGATCGTGGTCTTCACCTTGCAACAAGGCAACCATTTCTAGACCATCGGCCAACTTAATGTCGGACAAGTGCAAACTATCACCAATTTCTAGAGCCGATACATCCACTTCTATAAACTCAGGCAAATTATTAGGTAAACATTGGATCTCAACATCCACTAGGCTATGCGTTACCACACCACCCTGTTTAGCGCCCGGAGCCTCTTCTTCACCAATAAAGTGAATAGGCACATGAACTTTTAATTTTTCCTTCATGCTGACACGCATAAAATCCGCATGCATTAAAATATTTTTCGCAGGATGACGCTGTAACGCTTTAATAATAACGCTTTCTTTCTTTCCGTCCACATCAATAGATAAAATATGCGAGAAAAAGGCTTCATTTTCCGTGCTATGCATTAATTGATTATGGCCCAAAGTTATCGAAACAGGTTCTTCACCCGCCCCATAAATTACAGCTGGAACCATTTCTTGTTTGCGTAAACGACGCGTTGCACCTTTACCTAAGTCATTACGAATCGATGCCGCCAATTCAAAGCTGATACTCATCTAACTTTCTCCAAAAATAATATTTAATTTGCGCTAAACAGCGTATTTTGCCACATTTTTTAATCTACGTATAGCGAACTTACTGAATCGCCTTCTACCATTCGACGAATTGTTTCTGCCAGCATCTCAGCAATACTCAATTGTCTTATTTTTTCACAACCCAATGCTGTTTCACTTAAAGGAATTGTATCTGTAACAACCAATTCATCAAGCACTGAACCTGATATATTTTCTATTGCCTTTCCTGATAACACAGGGTGCGTACAATACGCCTTTACACTTATTGCGCCATTATCTTTTAGCGCCTTTGCAGCCAAACACAAAGTACCCGCTGTATCCACCAAATCATCAACAATAACGCATTCTCTGCCGCTTACATCGCCAATAATATTCATCACTTGCGAAACATTAGCCTTTGGGCGACGCTTATCTATTATTGCCAAATCTGCATCGTCTAAGCGTTTTGCAATAGCCCTTGCCCTTACTACACCGCCGACATCAGGCGACACAATCATTAGGTCTTTTGTTTTTCTCTTCCATATATCGCTCAACAAAAGAGGTGACGCATAAACGTTATCAACCGGGATATCAAAAAAACCTTGGATCTGATCGGCATGCAAATCAACTGTTAGTACATGATCTGCACCGGCAGTATCAATCATTTTTGCTATTAATTTAGACGTTATAGGCACCCGCGCTGAACGTGGGCGGCGATCCTGTCTAGCATAGCCATAATATGGAATAACCGCAGTGATACGATTTGCGCAAGCTCTTTTCAGCGCATCAATCATCACCAATAACTCCATCACATGGTTGTTTGTTGGTGCGCATGTTGGCTGTATGATGAACACATCTTTACCACGAACATTTTCGCCAATTTCAACCATTACTTCGCCATCGCTGAATATCTCAACGCTGGCACGGCCAAGCCTCATATTAAGATGACGAACGATATCTTTAGCTAACGATATATTTGCGTTACCAGTAAACACCATGATGCCATTATCTAGCACTATGAACTCCCACTAAAGTATTGAATGATATAAGTATAAAGAATGGCTGGGGCGCCAGGATTCGAACCTGGGATGCGGAGATCAAAACCCCGTGCCTTAACCACTTGGCCACGCCCCAAACTTTATGGCTGCAGATTATACCTGATTTAACCGATTAAAAAACTGTTTAAGCGACTTCTGTAAAGGTGATTCGCTTACGCCCTTTACTACCCACTTATTCCAGCCATCAGGTAACCTTTCTGACAGCAGCACCGCCTCTTGCCGAGTATCGCATTTAGCAAACATACTCGAGCCAGTGCCTGTTAAATAAACCTTAGAGAATTCAGAAAATTGCAGATAAACAGCATCCAACTCTTGACTTATTTCTCTAACAACCGGCAAGCAACTATTATCTTCTTGCCCGTCTAAAAAGTCGCGTATTGTGATGGCTGAATTATCCCGTGTCAAACTGTTATGTGAAAAAACTTCTTTTGTTGAGCAATGATAAGGAGGATTTACCACAACAAACCACTTTTCAGGCAAGTCAATCACTGTCATTTTTTCACCAATACCTTCCGCCCATGCTGACAAGCCCCTAACAAAAACAGGCACATCCGCCCCCAGTTTAAGGCCCAACATTTCCAACTCTTCAACTGAATAACCGAGCCCCCAAACTGCATTAAGCACAATCAACGTAGTGGCCGCATCAGAGCTACCTCCTCCTAAACCGGCACCCATTGGTAATATTTTCTTAAGTATTATCTTTGCACCTAAACTTGCATTTGCTTGCTGCTTTAGTAAATTAGCCGCTTGAACAACCAAATTAGTATTTGTTGCAAGACTGACCGAATTGCAACTTAATGTGATCTCACCATCCTCTGTAGGCACGACGTTTAACCAGTCAGAAATACCTATTAACTGGAAAACTGTTTGCAACTCATGGTATCCATCAGGTCTTTGTCCAACAATATTTAGCATTAAATTTAACTTTGCCGGTGCTGGCCACCAATGCTCTTCCCACTCTGTCACCGCTATTTTTCCATCCACCATTTATCTACAACCAATTTAATTTTTAAGTCTTCTTTTATAAGCGTCACCCTAGCGGGCAATACAACTTCCCCATAAGTCTGAAACCGTTCTAATTGCACATTCCAGCCACCCTGCTCAAACAACACGGTATCATCGAGATATTCCCTGCTTGATGGTCCTTGAAACTCGGGGGATAACACACCTCTCACCCAATATTTCATATGCTTTAAAGGTGCTGAATACCCCAATAATGAAGCCAACTCCTCCTCCGAAACATGCTGTAAAACACCCTCTTCATCGGTCAGTAAAATACCTTGCTTTGAATACAATATTTTTGCAACCACGCCCCCTAATGAGGTGCTTAAGGTCAGGTCATCTATACCCTTTCGATGATTCCACTCTAGCGTTGTAAACCAAGACTGCCGCATATTTCGAACAGATAAACGACCCAGCAAACGCCACTCATTAATAGCTAAAACCTTCTCTGCGTTGTGTAAGGTCGGTAAAGAACTTTCCTCAGTTTTTATAATGCTTGTAGAGGCACAGGCCATCAATTGCGAAACTAACAGAAGACAAACAAGACAACGGGTCATTTTAGTTTCTGCAATACTTCAAGTAGGTAACGGTTATCTTTATCCCGTTTTAGTGCTTCCTCCCAGATGGTACGCGCTTCTTTTTGACGCCCTAGCATCCAAAGAGTCTGACCAAGGTGAGCAGCTATTTCACCTTCAGGTGTTTGACTGTATGCTCTTTTTAACAAAACCAGTGCGCTTTCGTAATGACCTTCACGATAATCCAACCACCCCATACTATCTAAAATAGCGGGGTCATCTGGCTTTAATGAAAGCGCCTGCGTTAGGTAACCCCTCGCTTCTTTAAAGCGAAAGGTTTTACTCGCCAATGCGTAACCCAATGCATTTAAGGCATTAACATCCTTAGGCTCTTTTTCTAATACAAACAATAAGTCTTTCTCTGCAACGGACAATTTATCTAGCTCCGTGGCTGCGATTGAGCGCGCATATCTGAGCGATAAGTTATCCACATTTTCACTAATTGCCGACGATAATAAGTCATAAGCCAGCTGATAATTCTGAACATCCACCAAAAGCTCCGCCTCTAACAGGTAAAACCGTGCTGTATTTTTTGGGTATTCATTGCGCAACTGTTGCAAAACACTCCTGGCGCCTTGCAAATCTCCCATTTCTGACTTAATCATCGCGATTGAGACCCAAGAATCTACATGGTGAACACCATTATCCACCTTCTCAAACCACAACAAAGCATCTTGGTACTGTTTCTGATAATAATATATTCGCCCTAAATAAAAGGCTGACTTCGAAGCAAACACCTCTTCGTTATATAAATTTTCAAATACTTTCGCCGCTTCTATAGGGTTATCCAACTTTAAATAAACAAGGCCCAATGCAAAACTTGCCTCTGGGTAGCTTTCCCCATCAGACAACAACTTTAAAAACTGCTCTTTTGCCTCTTCGTACTGTTCATTCTTGGCTAACAACTGACCATAACCCATCAGCAAAGGTTTCGCTTTAAGGTTCTCGACAGCGTTTTTTAAAACCTCTAACGCACGCTCTGTCTCACCTTTTTGCTCCAACACTAGGGCAAGCTGAGCAAACCCCACAGGCCAGGTCGAATCCAACTCAGTAACCTTCACCGCATCCTTTTCGGCTTGAAGCAGTTGCCCTAAATGAGACATCATTTGCGAGCGAGCAAGATAAGCTCCAGCCTCTTCAGGATAATAACTCACCAACTCATCGATCAGATGACCAGCCAAGTCTTTAGACGCATGACGGGAAACAATGTCGCCAATGGCCAGCAAGGTATTTCGTTGAGGCATATCGCTTTCTTTAAGGATTGAAGTAATCAAATCCAAACTCTTCTCTGCCTCACCCGCACGCAAGTAAACTGTTAGAGCAAGCCGTTGCGATTGAAGCGATAGCTCTCCTTTTGCCACCAATATATCAACGGCTAACTTAGCTCCAACGATATCATTACTATACAACGCTATTTGTGCAGCCCTAAGCGCTACCTGTGGATCATTCGAGCGCTTAGCCGCATCAACATAGAATGCAGAAGCCATTTTGACATCCCCACGTTGACCTGCCACCTCGCCACCTAACAAACTATACAATAAAGCAGCATCTAGCTGGCTCGGTTGTACCTGCTTCGTTTTAACCTCAGGCGTTTCTTGCACAAGATTCGATATTGCTTTGCTTGGCTCTACCACTTCAACAGCATCGTTTTTACCTACGTGTGTACAACCTATAGATAAAACAACAAAAACCATCATCACGAACTTTAGAATCATATTTTTCTCACCCACACCCTAATCAACATCAGCCGCCTATAAAACTAACACCTCATTCTCTTGTTACAAGGCAAATCGAAAACTACCTGTTTAAACATATAGAACATTCATAGGGCTAAAACGCTTATAATAACCCAATTAACCTAAAGTAAAACTACCAAAAGCGCATGCTGCTTACGCTCGGACTCAATCACAACACAGCACCTATCGAGATTCGAGAGAAACTCGCTTTCTCTCCTGAGCGCCTCGGTCAATCGCTTCAGTCATTAGCGCAGCTTTCATCCATTGAAGAAGCCGCTATTTTATCCACCTGTAATCGCACCGAAATATACTGTGATATAGCAACGCAACAAACAGATGAACTGATCGCTTGGCTTGCCAGCTACCATCGCCTAGATGAAAGTAGTATTAGAGACTATCTATACAGCCACATTGGCCCCCAATCAATAAAGCACATGTCACGAGTCGCCTGTGGGCTTGACTCCTTAGTGCTTGGCGAACCACAGATTCTTGGTCAAATGAAAACGGCTTATCAACATGCCTCTGAGGCCGGCACCCTGGGAAAGTATCTTGGTCGCTTATTCCAGCACACCTTCCAAGTCGCGAAGAAGGTGCGTACCGATACAGCCATTGGCTCTAGCCCGGTATCGGTTGCTTTTGCTGGCGTAAAATTAGCACAACAAATATTTGGTCAATTACAAGATCAAACCGCCTTACTTATTGGTGCCGGGGAAACTATCGAACTATCAGCCCAACACCTAAAAGAGCAAGGCATTGGTCGATTAATTGTTGCTAATAGAACCCTTGAAAAAGCACATGCCATTGCTTCTCAAGGTAATGGATACGCCATTGAAATTAAAGATATCCCTGAGCATCTCGCCGAAGCAGACATTATCATTTCATCAACGGCTAGCTCACTACCCATCCTTGGCAAAGGGAGTGTTGAAACCGCCATTTCAAAACGTAAACACAAACCCATGTTTATGATGGATTTGGCAGTACCACACGATATAGAAAAAGAAGTTGGTTCATTAAGCGACGTCTATCTTTACTGCGTAGATGACCTAAAAAATATAGTTGATGATGGACTTCAATCACGTCGCGAAGCGGCCGAACAAGCTGAAGATATAATCGACATTCAAATCTCGCACTTTCAAACATGGCTACGTGCGCAAGATGCCTCAAAAACCATTTACCAGCTTAGAACCCAATCGGACAATATACGTGAGGAACTCCTTCAAAAGGCGATTAGTGCGGTAAAAAACGGCCAGCCCGCTGAACAAGCTCTAGAACGTTTAGCAAACGATCTCACGAAAAAAATATTACACGCACCTAGCAGCACCCTGAAGAAAGCTGCATCCGAAGGTAACAACGAATTACTATTAGCCGCTCAACAACTTTTTAACTTAAATAAATAACGTGAATATAACTATCCTACAAAAGCTAGACACTCTGTCTGAACGTTTCGAAGAAATTGCTGGGCTACTCTCTGAACCCAGCATACAAAGCGATCAAAATAAATTTCGCTCTTTGAGTCAAGAGTATGCCCAATTAGATCCCATTGTTAGCACCTACCAGAACTATCTAGCGACACTAGAAGATAATGAGTCTGCAAAAGCCATGCTGAATGATAGCGACCCGGATATTAAGGCTATGGCAAAAGATGAGTTAAAGGACACTCAAGCAGCCCTTGAAAAACAAGAAAATGAATTGCAAATCCTTTTGTTACCTAAAGACCCTAACGATGGAAAGAATGCTTTTCTTGAAGTTCGTGCGGGAACAGGTGGTGATGAAGCAGCTATTTTTTCAGGCGATCTTTACCGTATGTACCTACGATTTGCTGAGAAAAAAGGCTGGAAGTTTGAAATCATGAGTGAAAACCAAGGCGACCACGGCGGATACAAAGAAATTATCGCTCGAATAGAAGGTCACGACGTGTATTCACAACTGAAATTTGAATCCGGTGCTCACCGTGTTCAACGTGTCCCAGAAACCGAATCTCAAGGCCGCGTTCACACCTCTGCATGCACGGTAGCTATCATGCCTGAAGCCGATGAAAAAGATGATATTGAAATCAACGCTGGCGACTTGCGTGTCGACACTTTTAGAGCATCAGGATCTGGCGGACAACATGTTAACAAAACAGACTCTGCGATACGTCTTACTCATCTTCCCACCGGCACAGTTGTAGAGTGTCAAGACGAACGCTCACAACATAAAAATAGGGCTCGCGCGATGTCCTTATTAAAAGCCAGAATCATGACCGCTGAACAAGAAAAAGCTGATGCTGAACAAGCTGAGTCTCGTCGTTCGCAAGTTGGTAGCGGCGACCGCTCTGAACGCATTCGAACCTATAACTACCCACAAGGCAGAGTTACCGACCACCGCATCAACTTAACACTGTATAAACTAGATGAGATCATGCAAGGCGCACTAGATCAGGTGATCGACCCATTAATTCAAGAACACCAAGCAGAACAACTAACACAGTTAAGCGCAGAAGAATAAACCCTCGTTTTGAAGCCCCCCTTGACAATAAAAGAGGCTCTTACAGAAGCTGCAAAAACACTGGTTAGCAGTGACAGCTGCGTGCTTGATAGCGAAGTATTACTAGCCTTCGTACTGAATAAAAACCGTAGCTATTTTAGAGCTTGGCCTGACGAGCTTCTAACTACCGAGAAGCTGGACAGGTTTCAGCAACTTGTTGAACAGCGACAAAAAGGGCAGCCGATCGCTTACTTAGTTGGCGAACGAGAGTTTTGGTCACGACGATTTATCGTTTCAAAAGACGTCTTAATTCCTCGACCCGACACCGAGCTACTCATAGAAATTACCCACGAAACGTTCGCTACCGACCAACATTTCTCAGTATTAGATTTAGGGACTGGTAGCGGCGCCATCGCTATCACCTTGGCATTAGAGTTTCCAAACGCCTCGGTGACAGCCCTTGATAACAGCCAAAAGGCCTTAGCGATTGCTGAAAAAAATGCCCTGCAACATAAGGTCCACAACATTCAGTTTTTGCGTAGCGATTGGTTTGAAACAGTGCCCAATACGAGGTTTGATTTAATAATAAGTAACCCACCTTATATTTGCCCAAATGACCCTCACCTTTTAGAAGGCGACCTTCGTTTTGAACCCTCTTCGGCATTGATTGCTCAACACGAAGGCCTACAGGATCTTGAGCATATTACCTCGCAAGCAAAGTCTTTCCTTAAACACAACGGACTTATCTTGTTTGAGCATGGCTTTCAGCAAGGCACTTTGGTCAAAAACTTGTTAGAATTGTACGGATTTAAATCAACCCAACATTTCCAAGATATTCAAGGGCACGTTCGGGCAACATTAGGCACAAAACCATAAACATTAGGGTTAAAAATGCACGAAAAAGAAATTGTCTTACCTAGAAAACTCGTTAATGAATTACTTCATAACGCACAATTATCAGAAGACCTCGAGGTCTGTGGTTTTATCAGTAAAAACAAAACGGGTCAGTACACCTGCCATCCTGTTCAAAATATAGCTGAAACACCTAGCAAGCGTTTTCTAATGGCGCCTGAAGAGCAAATCAGCGTAATGAAAGAAATCCGCGATAAGGGTGAAGAGGTTTTTGCTATCTACCACTCGCACCCCACCGCACCCGCTAGGCCTTCAATAAGCGATACTGAAATGCCTTCACACCCCGAAGCCTATTATTTAATTATTTCGCTAAACACCAAAGGTGTCTTAGAGATGCGCTGTTTCAAATTATTACACGATGAAAATATTGTTGAGATAACCCTAAGAATGGTTGAGGAATAACAACCAGACCGGGGCATCCCTTATTGGCTATTTACTTAACGCTATCGTTGCCAAAAACATTGCTCGTTTTAGTTTTCTTTTGGGCTCATCTGCATAGTCGCTCAATATATATGCTTCTCTGTAGGCTGAAACAGCTTCATCATATCTTTTCAAATACATGTTTCCATCGCCGACTAACAACCAGCCTTTAACCGTTGGTTCATCTTTTAGTTTTTCAGATATACGCGCAACCTGCTGCTCAACTTCCGCTTCCTCTGCTGACAAAGTCTTAGTCGCCAGCCCTTCTTGAGTGGGTTCCACGCCATTTTTAGTCGCGTGGCCACAGGCAGCCAACCATAACGCGATAACAAAAACACTCAACACCTTCAATATACTCATAACATCCTCGCTATTTATTCTAATAATTAACGTAACACTTTAAGAGAAACTACCCTTTTAGTTTACTTTCCAGCAATTTATTTAATTCTTGTGGATTCGCCTTACCCTGGGTTTGCTTCATCAACTGACCAACAAAGAAGCCTATCATTTTTGTTTTACCGGCTCTATATTGCTCAACTTGCTGAGCGTTATCAGCCATTAGCTGATCAATCATGTTTTCTAAGGCACCTGTGTCAGAAATTTGTTTCAAACCTTCTCGCTCAATCACGTCGTCTGCAACATCCTGACTATTCCACATAAACTCAAGGACTTGCTTAGCGATTTTTCCAGAAATTGTCTTATCTGCAATGCGTCTAACCAAGCCTCCTAATCGTTCAGCACTCAAGGGACTTTGCTGGATATCTAAATTATTGTTATTCAAGTTTGCGCTCAATTCGCCCATCACCCAATTAGCAACAAGCTTCGCCTCTCCATCTGAAAAGTTAACAGCATCTTCGTAGTAATCTGCCATCGCCCGTTGTGTTGTTAATACGTCGGCATCATACTCACTTAAACCATACTGCTGTTGGAAACGTTGTTTTTTAGCCGCAGGTAATTCTGGCAAGTCATTACGCACTTCATCCAACAACTCTGCTGTGATTTCGACTGGTAATAAATCAGGGCACGGGAAGTATCGATAGTCGTTCGCTTCTTCCTTAGAACGCATAGAGCGTGTCTCATCTTTATTAGCATCATACAAACGAGTCTCTTGAACCACTTGTCCGCCTGTTTCGATCACATCAATTTGGCGCTCAACCTCATGTGCAATGGCTTTTTCAATAAAACGAAATGAGTTTAAGTTTTTTATCTCTGCACGGGTTCCAAAGGCTTCTTGCCCTACTGGTCTGACTGATACATTAACATCGCAACGAAAAGAACCTTCCTGCATATTGCCATCGCAAATTCCTAAATACTGCACAAGAGTATGTAGTTTTTTAACATACGCTACTGCTTCTGCGGCAGAGCGCATATCCGGCTCAGAAACAATTTCAAGCAACGGTGTACCTGCTCGATTTAAATCTATTCCCGTCATCCCATGATAGTCTTCGTGCAACGATTTACCCGCATCTTCTTCTAAATGAGCCCGCGTAACACCTATTGTTTTTGTTTTACCATCCACCTCTATATCTAACCGCCCTAAACCAACAATCGGCTTATCAAATTGACTTGTTTGATAACCCTTAGGCAAGTCAGGATAAAAATAGTTTTTCCGTGCGAACACTGAATATGGAGCGATATGCGCACCAATGGCCAAACCAAATTTCACCGCAAAACGAACGGCCTGCTCGTTCAACACCGGCAATGTACCCGGTAAACCAAGGTCCACCGCACAAGCCTGCGTATTAGGTTCTGCGCCATAAGCCGTTGAAGCACCCGAGAAAATTTTAGATTGAGTCGCTAACTGAGCATGAATTTCAAGACCTATAACTGTTTCCCACTGCATCCTTATACCTCCTGCTCGTATCCAGCCGGCACCGCAAGATGCCAGTCAGTCAGTTGTTGATATTGGTGCGCCACATTTAACAAGCGAGACTCTTCAAAATAATTTCCTATCAACTGCATACCTACCGGCTTGTTCTCCACAAAACCACACGGCACTGACATTCCAGGCAAGCCTGCTAAATTAACACCAATGGTAAAAATATCTGAAAGATACATTGAAACAGGGTCTCCCTTCTTCTCATCTGATTTAAAGGCAACAGAAGGTGCTGTTGCACTAGCGATCACATCTACTTCTTTAAACGCTTCTACGAAATCTTGTTGAATCAAACGACGAACTTGTTGAGCTTTTTTATAATACGCATCGTAATACCCCGCAGACAAAACATAAGCGCCAATCATAACTCTTCGTTTTACCTCGTCACCAAACCCCTCTCCACGCGAACGCTTATAAAGATCCTCTAAGTCTTTTGGCGATTCGCAGCGATACCCAAATCGAACACCATCAAAACGAGACAAATTAGCAGAACATTCAGCGGGGGCAACCACATAATAAGCAGGCACTGATAGGTTAATATTCGGTAGGCTAATTTCTTTCACATGTGCCCCTGCAGACCGAATGGTATCAACCGCTTCTTCTACTTTTTCTCGAATATCACTATCAAGATCATCGGTAAAAAACTCTTTGGGCAAGCCAACGGTCAAGCCTTTGATCGAGTCACCCAAGCCGCTTAACAAATCATCAACGGGTCTATCAACACTGGTTGAATCCCTCTCATCAAAACCAGACATCGCTTGTAGCATGATCGCTGCATCTTCAGCACTTTTCGCCATCGCACCACCTTGGTCCAAACTAGAGGCGAACGCAATCATGCCGTAACGTGACACACGGCCATAGGTTGGTTTAATACCCGTCACCCCACAAAAAGCTGCTGGCTGACGGATCGATCCACCTGTATCTGTACCACTAGCCAACGGCGCCAAACGTGCCGCTACCGCCGCTGCTGACCCACCCGATGAGCCACCTGGGACCGTTTCCAAATCCCAAGGGTTTTTTACTCCACTATAAAAACTGGTCTCATTTGACGAGCCCATCGCAAACTCATCCATATTGGTTTTACCCAACATCACCGCACCAGCTTGTTCTAATTTACTAACCGCTGTTGCCGAATAAGGGGCAATAAAATTATCCAGCATCTTTGAGCCACAGCTTGTTCGTAAGCCTTGTGTACAAAAGATATCTTTATGTAACAAAGGAATCCCCGTTAACAAGCCGGCATCTCCTGATGCAATTAGTTGATCCGCCTGTTGAGCTGCAAGTAATGCGCCGTCTTCATTTAATGTAATGACGCTATTTAACGCCCCATCGTATCGATTGATACGCTCCAAAAAGTATTGACTAAGCTCAACACTGGATATTTGTTTGTTGTGAAGGTCGCTGGACAGTTCTTTTAATGATTTGTTATACATTGATTACCAATACTGTTTAAAAGGTATATATGCTTATCGCTATAAGCCTTTGTTTAAATAAATATGACACCGCCTCGTTAAAGGGCGACTAATCGATCACTCGCGGCACTAAAAACAAACCGTCTTCAATAGATGGCGCATTGTCCTGCAAAATATCACGTTGATTGCTTTCTGATACCACATCCGCCCGTAAACGTTGAAACTGATCAAGTGGGTGGGCCATAGGTTCAATATCAGTTGTATCAACTTGATTCATTTGCTCAACTAACAGCATTATATTCGACAAGTCTGACGCATATGACTCAAGCTGCTCGTGCTGAATACCGAGCCTCGCCAAGTGTGCGATTTTCAGTACATCTTCTGACTGAATTGGCATAAAATAACCACCTTGTTTTATTCATACTTTAAAACAGTGCAAATTAACACAATTCGCGCCTTGCCCAAAGAGGTAAAGGGTTGTTAAAGTACAAAATTCTCACCACCTACACTTATAAAATTCATGTTTAAAAAAATACGCGGCATGTTTTCCAACGATTTATCCATCGATTTGGGCACAGCAAACACACTAATCTATGCACTTGGCAAAGGCATTGTGCTTGATGAACCCTCTGTTGTTGCCATTCGAGAAGATAAAGTGCGTGGCGAAAAAAGCTTTGCCGCTGTCGGCAGCGAAGCAAAAGCAATGCTGGGTAGAACACCCGGAAATATCACCGCGATTCGCCCAATGAAGGACGGTGTTATTGCCGACTTTACTATCACTGAAAAAATGCTTCAGTACTTTATCCATAAAGTACATGAAGGTAAATTTCTACGCCCTAGTCCTCGTGTGCTTATTTGCGTACCGTGTGGCTCTACTCAAGTTGAACGAAGAGCCATTCGAGAATCGGCATCAGGTGCTGGTGCACGTGAAGTATATTTAATTGAGGAGCCAATGTCAGCGGCAGTTGGTGCAGGCTTACCGATAGATGAGGCACGCGGCTCCATGGTGTTAGATATTGGTGGCGGCACATCAGAAATCGCCGTTTTATCACTCAATGGTATCGTCTACTCGGAGTCAATTCGCGTTGGTGGTGACCGTTTTGACGAAGCGATTATCAATTACGTTCGACGTAATTACGGCACTATCGTCGGTGAATCGACCGCCGAAAGAATTAAACACACGATTGGCTCAGCTTACCCAGCAAATGAAGTTAAGGAAATGACCGTTACTGGTCGAAACCTAGCAGAGGGCATTCCCCGAAGCTTTACACTTAACAGCAATGAAATTTTAGAGTCATTACAAGAACCTGTTACCGCCATTGTTAGTGCTGTGAAACAAGCTCTCGAGCAAACTCCCCCAGAGCTAAGCGCTGACGTTGCTGAAAATGGCATTGTGCTAACCGGTGGCGGTGCATTACTGTATGGTTTAGATGAGCTTATCCATGAAGAAACAGGCGTACCTGTTCGCACAGCTGACGACCCTCTAACTTGCGTTGCGCGAGGTGGGGGCAAAGTACTAGAGTTGATCAATGAAAAAGGGCCTAATACGTTTGCATTAGAGTAAGAATAAGAGGTTATTCGCCATAAAACCAATTTTCTCAAAAGGTCCTGCTACCAGCACACGCTATATTGCCGCCGCCGTTATTTCTATTTTGCTTTTGCTACTTGCACAGCAAACGAACCAACTCACGCGCCTTAAAGACAGCCTTTCTTTTATCGTTCACCCTGTTCTCATCGTTGTGGACCTGCCTAGCCAGCTCTATGCCTGGCTGACTGAAAGCACAACAGAGTTATCTGAATTAGCTGACGAAAATCAACGCCTAAAAGATGAGTTATTATTTCTTAAAGTCAAACTGCAAAAATTTGAGGCGCTTGAAACAGAAAATACCCGGTTGCATAGCTTATTGGAGTCTTCATTCAAAATTGGAGAACAATTTATTTCAGCGTCTCTTATTAAAGTAAACCAACACCCAAACACAACCAATATTGTGATTGATAAAGGCAGTCGTTTCGACCTTTATAAAGGACAAGCCGCCCTCAACGAAGACGGTGTACTCGGTCAGATTACCAACGTTCACCCGCTCACTTCGTCTATCATCCTGATTACTGACCCCAATCATGCTATACCTGTTGAAATAAACCGAACAGGCTTAAGAACCATTGCCTCTGGTAGCGGACTAAAAAATACATTAACGCTACCATACCTACCCCATAATGCTGACATCAAGATAGGCGATTTATTAACGACATCTGGACTGGGCGGTGTTTTCCCATCTGGTTACCCTGTTGCCACCGTCACCAAACTGGCCCCGTTGCCAGGAGAAGCTTTCATGCATGCCGAGGCTAAAACTGTCGCCAAAATAGACAGCACTCGTGACATTTTATTGGTATGGAGCCAACAACAGCCCATTCCTATTTTATCAGGCGTCCCTGAAGAACCAGAAGTACCCACAGACAATGCACGCTAAATCCTCTGGTGGTGCCATCATTGGCTTAACTTTATTTTTTTCCATGGCCCTTAGCATTGCACCTTGGCCTGACCATTTGGCTATATTAATGCCCAGCTGGACGTTGCTAACATTAATCTACTGGAGCATCGCTTTACCGCATAAAGTTAGTATCTTGACTGGTTTTTCAACCGGCCTACTGTTCGATGTTTTAACAGGCAGTTTGCTCGGACAAAATGCGCTAATATTCAGTACCGCTTCTTTTTTTAGCCACTCTCTTTATTCACGCCTAAGAAATTATCCTGTGTGGCAACAATCTACGCTTATTTTAATGTTCTTAGGGTGCATAAAACTACTCTCTTTATGGCTTAACCACTTTATTGTTCACATTGAGTATACTTACCAACATGGGCTTCAAGTTCTTTTTAGCGCGCTGGTATGGCCTGCTATATTTGCTGTCTTACGCCTCATCAGAAGACACTTTAAAGTACAGTAACCTCACATGAACACTCGCTTCGACCTCAAGAGCTCACTCCAGGAAAATCGCCTTTTCCTATTGCGAGCCACCACATTGATCGTTTTTGTTCTTATTTTATTTTTTGCGCTGATTGCCCGTCTTACCTATTTACAAATCGCAACACATGAGAAGTATGTAGACCTCGCTCAAAATAACCGCGTAAAACTATCAGTTATTAGTCCTGTTCGTGGTTTAATTTTCGATACAAAAGGTCGCGTTCTTGCTGAAAACAACCCTACTTATAGTCTTGAATTAGTACCGGAACAAACGCCAGACCTTGCGAACACCCTCGAACGCTTGAGTGCCTTATTACCCATTTCTAAAGATGAATTGGCGTTATTTGAAAAACGTAGAAAACAGCAAAAACGCTTCGCTAGCGTCTCCATTAGAAATCGATTAAACGATCAGGAAGTGGCTATTTTTTCTGCCAACCGTCACTTATTTCCCGGTGTTGACATACAGGCACGTCCATTAAGACACTACCCTTTCCCTGAGCTAACCGCACATGTAGTGGGTTATGTCGGCGCCATTAATGAACAAGAGCTGAAAACTATTGAGCCAGCCAACTACCGAGGGACTCGATTTATTGGAAAAACCGGCATTGAAAGAACTTACGAAACTGAATTACATGGTTATGTTGGATACCAGCAAACCGAAAACACAGCACAAGGCAGATCATTAAAAGTCCTCAGCTACACACCACCATTATCAGGTAGCGATCTAACTTTGAATCTAGATATTGAGCTACAAAAAATCGCTCACGACGCACTCGGTGATTACACCGGAAGTGTTGCCGCAATAGATACTCGTACTGGCGCAGTTCGCGCCTTGGTGAGCAAACCAGGCTTCAATGCTAACTTGTTTGCTAAAGGTATCGATCAAGCCTCATACAGCCAATTACAAAACTCTTCAAAACGCCCTTTATTTAACCGCTTTCTTCGAGGGCAATATCCCCCAGGGTCTACCTTAAAGCCATTTTTAGCGCTCGCCGGCCTCGATTACAAAACCGTTCACCCACATCAAAGAATCTTCTGCCCAGGCTTCTATCAACTACCCAAACAAACACATAAATACCGTGATTGGAAAAAAACTGGGCATGGTATGACCACGCTTCATGACTCAATCGTTCAGTCGTGCGATGTTTATTACTATATATTGGCCCATGAGTTAAAAATTGATCGGATGCATGACTTTCTGCAAAAATTTGGTTTTGGGCAAAAAACAGGCATTGACATTCTGGGCGAAAGATCGGGCTTATTGCCCTCAAGAGAGTGGAAGAAACGCACACGAAATCAGGTCTGGTATCCTGGCGAAACATTGATTGCTGGCATAGGGCAAGGTTTCAATTTAACCACACCCCTTCAGTTAGCCCATGCAACGGCTCTTATTGCTAACAAAGGCTCCACACATATTCCATCACTCGTTGCTAAAATTAATGATAAGCCTCAGCAAACATCAACCACCCTGCCAATTACATTAAATAACCCTCAGCATTGGAATACCATTATTGATGCCATGTATGATGTCGTTAACGGTGCGCGTGGCACTGCTCGAAAAATTAGGGAAGGTGCGCCCTACAAAATAGCTGGCAAAACGGGAACTGCTCAAGTGTTTACCATCAAACAAGATGAAAAATATGATGAGGAAAATGTGCAAGAACACCTCAAAGACCATGCCCTTTTTATCGCTTTTGCACCCGCACGTGAGCCTCAATTAGCCGTTGCTATCGTGGTAGAGAACGGTGGTCATGGTGGCTCGGTTGCTGCGCCTATTGCCCGTTCTATTTTCGATCAATATATACAAGTTACCCCATGAATTGGTCTTTCCAAAAAGCCTCACAAATGAGCCTCTATCATCATCGCAAAGAGAGCCTCTTTCAGCGATTGCATATTGACCTCACCTTACTCATTCTACTGGCCCTCTTATCGTCTATTGGCATTCTTATTTTGATGAGCGCCGAACACCAAAATATTGGATTATTAAACAGGCAAGCCACTCGATTAGCTGTTGCCTTTTTTGCCATGTTTATCATTGCTCAAGTGCCACCTCATGCGTTAAAAATGTTTGCTCCTTGGTTATTTTTTCTCGGCACGCTCTTATTACTGGGCGTGTTATTTGTTGGTGATATGGGGAAAGGCGCTCAACGTTGGCTAGACCTAGGCTTCTTTCGCTTTCAACCCTCTGAATTACTGAAACTGGCAACCCCCATGATGGTGGCTTGGTACCTAGCAGAACGGCGACTACCTCCCAGTCACAAACATGTCGGTCTCGCCACTGTTTTTATAGCTATCCCTACCGTCTTAATTGCCAAACAACCTGACCTCGGTACCGCTATCTTAATAGCCAGCTCGGGATTAACCGTGCTGTTTCTTGCCGGCATTTCATGGAAGATCATCATCGGCGTCATAGCAACTGGCGCAGGACTCGCCCCTGTTCTATGGAGTTTTATGAAAGACTATCAAAAACAACGGGTTCTTACCTTTTTGAGCCCAGAAGAAGACCCATTAGGGGCTGGTTACCATATTATTCAATCAAAAATCGCCATTGGCTCAGGTGGTATCAATGGCAAAGGCTGGATGCATGGCTCGCAAGCACGCCTAGAGTTTTTACCCGAAAGTTCTACCGATTTTATTTTTGCCGTCTTCTCTGAAGAATTTGGCTTGATGGGTTGTGTCGGCTTATTAACCATTTATTTGATTATTTTCATCCGCTCCATTTACATTGCGATTCAGGCACAAGACACCTTTTCACGACTGCTTGCAGGTAGCTTATCGCTAACCTTTTTTATCTATTTATTTGTAAACGTCGGGATGGTCACGGGTATTTTGCCAGTCGTTGGTGTACCCTTACCTCTAGTGAGTTATGGCGGTACATCAATGGTGACATTATTACTTGGATTTGGCATATTAATGTCGATACATACTCATCGAAAATTACTTTCTTCTTAAGGACAAACGATGCGCAACATAAAACTTTTTTCTTTTCGATTAGCATTAACCCTTCTATTAACGCTAGTCTCTATTAGTGCTTGCGCCTCAACATCGTCGTCGCCTAGCAACCCTAGCCTTTATCACGACTTTATTGAAAAAATGGTCGAAGAGCACCAATTTAATCGTGACGAATTAACAACCTTATTAAATAAATCGGTTGTTAAAGAAAGCATCTTAAAAGCCATGTCATCACCGGCGGAGAAACGCCTAGAGTGGCACAGTTACCGTAATATTTTTCTTAAACCTAATCGCATTAATGGCGGTATAAAATTCTGGAAAGAAAACAAAGACCTATTGGATGCCGCCACCGAAAAATATGGCGTACCAGCAGAAATCATTGTCGCCATTATTGGTGTTGAAACACGTTATGGTCGCAACACAGGGTCTTATAAAGTCCTCGATGCCCTAACAACCCTTGGTTTTCATTTTCCAAAACGCGCTAAGTTCTTTCAACGTGAGTTAGAGCATTTCTTATTACTGTGTCGTGAAGAAGGCTTTGACCCTTATGAACCCAAAGGGTCTTATGCTGGAGCCATGGGGAAGTCTCAATTTATTTCAAGCAGCTACCGTGCTTACGCTGTTGATGGTGATGGCGATAACAAGCGGGACTTGTGGAATAGCCAGGCTGATATCATTAACAGCGTGGCCAATTACTTTTCAAGACATGGTTGGAAAAACACAGACCTAGTCACACAACAAACTAACGTTACAGGTGATGCTTATAAAACCTTACTCAATCGTTCACTCAAACCAAAGAACACCTTAAAACAACTGGCTGAACATCAGGTGCAAACACCACCTAATCTTGCAGATGACACTATCGTCAGATTATTGGAACTTAAACAAAAAGACCACTCGGAATTTTGGCTAACATTTCATAATTTCTATGTCATCACCCGCTACAACCATAGTCACTTATACGCAATGGCCGTTTATCAACTTGGTCAAGAAATTAAAAAGGGCTTTATAAATAACACATGATCCGCCTTCACTTTTTTTTATTATGCTGCTTGTCTGCTTACTTTTTAATAGGCTGCACAAGCCAACAACCTTTCGTTACCGATAGCGCCCCATCCGTTCACCCTGCCGGTATTGAACTAACCCCAGATGCGATCCCTAAAATAGAAGCTAAGAGCCGTGGAGGCAACCCCAGCTCCTATGAAGTTTTTGGCAAAAAGTATTACGTACAAGCGTCCAGTAAAAACTTTGTTCAACGCGGCCTCGCCTCTTGGTACGGCACTAAATTTCATGGCAATAAAACTTCGAACGGTGAAACCTACGATATGTATGCAATGACTGCCGCGCATAAAACCCTACCTATCCCAACCTATGTCGAAGTCACTAATCTTTCTAATGGCAAAAAAATCATTGTTCGCGTTAATGACCGTGGCCCTTTTCATGATGAACGAATTATAGATTTATCGTATGCCGCTGCCGCTAAACTCGGCACCCTTAAAAACGGCACATCAATGGTAGAAATCAAAGCCCTCGACCCTCACACCTATCTTTCAACCTCTTTAGATGAGCCACCTGCCGCACCAAAAAGCGACCTCACCTTAAGGTATACTGTTCAGCCACCCCAACCCTCTACTGAACAAAAGGGTTTGTTATTTATTCAAGCGGGGGCCTTTAGCTCTGAAGAAAATGCCAATAAACTCAAGTATGAATTGACCAATTTACTAAAAACCCCAGTCACCATAGAGTCTGGTGGTAGCACGTCAAAACCCTTGTATTTTGTGCGTGTCGGCCCTTATATACGAATGAAAAGTGCCGACTCAACAAGATCAAAACTTTACGAGTTAGGCTATAAGAGCACTTTTTATACCTCTAAATAAGCCAGCTAAAACAGCCTTCCTCCTAGCCCTTAATGATACGTTTTGCATGATATAATCTGAGCTTATCGTTACCCTAATACCTAACATTGCATTAATATGAAAAGAATTATCCTGCTGCTGAGCTTTTTTCTCTCTTCTCAAGCCATCGCGTTACCTATTCCTTCCGCCCCAAATTTAAAAGCGAGAAGCTACCACCTGACCGACTTTCACAGTGGAACAGTTTTAGCCTCTAAAGACCCTGATTTAAAACTAGCCCCCGCCAGCATGACAAAAATCATGACTGCGTTAATTGTCTTTCGTGAACTAAACCATGGAAATTTGAATTTAGACGATCAAGTTCGTATTAGTGAAAAAGCATGGCGAACTCCTGGTTCTAGAATGTTTGTGGAAGTTAATAAATTCGTTACGGTCGATGATTTAATTCACGGAATGCTTGTGCAATCAGGTAACGATGCCACTGTTGCATTAGCCGAACATATCGCAGGGGATGAATCAACTTTTGCACAATTAATGAACCAAGTTGCTAAAGACCTTGGCATGAAAAATAGCCACTTTACTAATAGTTCTGGTCTGCCCGACGAACAGCATTACACTACCGCTAGAGACCTCTCAGTTCTAACTCGCGCCTTAATCATTGAGTCTCCCGAGTTATATAAAATAAATGCGATCAAATCATTTTCTTTTAACGGTATTACTCAACAAAATAGAAACAAGCTGTTATGGCGTGATAGCACAGTAGACGGCGTTAAAACAGGGCATACAGAGGACGCTGGTTATTGTTTAGTTTCATCTGCTGTTCGCGACAATATGCGTTTAATTTCTGTCGTTATGGGCACAGACAGCGTAGCTGCACGAAATGATATCAATCAGGCCTTGCTGAATTATGGTTACCGTTTTTATAAAACTCACTTGCTGTATAAAGCACAACAATCACTAACCACCACCCGCGTCTGGAAAGGCGCGATTAAATCTTTACCAGTAGGCTTGGCGAAAGACCTTTACCTGACTATTCCTCGCAATGAATATAAATCATTAGATGCGAGCCTAGAGTTAAACCCCCAGCTGATTGCACCCATAAAAAAAGGCCAACTTGTTGGCAACGCGGTTATTCAACTTAAAGGTGACATTATTGCCAAACGCCCACTCATTGCTTTACAAGATATTCCGGAAGGGTCATTTATGGACATCCTAAAAGATGAAGCATTGTTATTGCTTGAGTAGGAGAATTGATGGTGTCGCACAAAACTGATGTTTTCCTTAATGGCCAATTTCTGCCACTAGCTGAGGCTAACGTTTCTGTATTAGACCGTGGTTTTTTATTTGCCGATGGTGTGTATGAAGTTATTCCTGCATACGGCGGCAAGCTTTTTCGCCTTCAACAGCACTTAGACCGCCTCAATAGTAGCTTAGCCGCTATTCGCATGAAACCGGTCATGAGTGATCAACAATGGACAAAAACACTCTCCCAACTGGTTTCACCGCATACGCAATCTGACCAATCGGTCTATGTTCAAGTAACACGTGGTGCTGGCACAAACCGTGATCACCAATTGCCAACTGAGTACTCCGCAACAACTTTTGCAATGTGCCAAACAATAGACCCCAAGAGTCTCGATTCTATTGCTAACGGCATTAACGCTATCACTTTAGATGATATTCGCTGGGATTGGTGCCATATAAAATCCGTCGCCTTACTTGGCAATATATTATTGAAGCAACAAGCCAGTGATCAAGGTTGTACTGAGGCTATTTTATTACGTGATGGTTTTGCAACCGAAGGGTCTGCTAGTAACTTGTTTATCGTTAAAGACCAGCAACTTATTACGCCACCCAAAAGCCATCATTTATTGCCCGGCATTACACGTGATCTTGTTTTAGAGCTTGCTATCAAAGAAGGCATTTCATGCATTGAGCAAGAAATATCAGAACAACAACTGTTTGATGCTGATGAAATTTGGTTAACCAGCTCTACCAAAGAAATTATGCCTGTAGTTAAATTAAACCGCCAAGCGGTCGGCAACGGACAACCGGGGAATTTATGGCAACAAGTCTCAACCAGCTATAGTCAATTTAAGAACCAATTGAGAAACCAGTAAAATGACTGATAACCCAGACGATCAACATAATGCATTAATGGACTACCCTTGTGAGTTCACCATCAAAACAATGGGGCTATCAAACATTGAGTTTGACGTAATCGTTGTCGAGATTGTGCGTCGCCACGCGCCTGATCTGAGTGAAAATGCGGTATCGTCGAAATTCAGTAAATCTAAAAAATACGTGTCTGTTAGCATCACCCTTACTGCTCAAAATAAACAGCAAATGGATGCCATTTATCAGGACTTAACAGACTGCGAACACGTTTTAATGTCTCTGTGAGCATTGACACAACACCCCCAGATTTACCATTAGTTATTCGTCAGCTTAACCAGCAGGACTACCTAGCAACCTGGGAAGCGATGAAAGCCTTTTGCATTGATCGTACCGGCGAAACACATGATGAAATTTGGTTTGTTGAACACCCCTCTGTTTTCACCCAAGGGGTGAGCGGTAAACCCGAACACGTCTTGAGTGCCAGTGATATTCCTATTATTCAAACAGACCGTGGCGGTCAAGTCACCTATCACGGACCTGGGCAATTGGTCATGTACGTTTTATTGGATTTACGCCGCCTAGGAATAGGTGTTCGTGCACTGGTTGATGTGCTCGAAAATATTACTATCTCAGGGTTAAAGAAATACGGATTAAAGGCTGCTGCACAAATAGATGCGCCGGGCGTCTATCTTAATGATAAAAAAATTGCTTCCTTAGGTTTACGGGTAAAAAAAGGCTGTAGTTATCATGGACTCAGCATAAATGTTGATATGGACCTAACACCCTTCAGCTTTATTAACCCCTGTGGTTATAAAGGTCTCGAAGTTACCCAATTATCCAAACATGGCGTAAAATGCACTACTGCAGACTTTTCAGCCGTTTTATTGCATGAATTAAAAGAACAACTCAATTATTCCCAATTAATACTCGGCCCCAATACACTACACGTTTAACACTATGTCACACGATACTGATACTTTAAAAGCGCCCTCTCGCGCTACGCCCGAAACACATCAACGCAGTGAAGCAAAGTTGGCTCGCATTCCGATTAAAGTTGAGAAAAAAGCTGACATTTTACGCAAACCCAAATGGATACGTGCAAAAGTACCCAGCGGAAACCGCGTTAACGCCATAAAAAAGGCTCTTCGTGAACACGGTTTATATTCCGTTTGTGAAGAAGCGGCTTGCCCAAACCTTGGCGAATGTTTTAATAATGGCACCGCCACCTTTATGATTATGGGTGATATCTGTACACGGCGCTGCCCATTTTGTGACGTTGCTCATGGTCGGCCAAACCCGCTAGATAAAGATGAACCACAAAAACTCGCCGACACCATTAAAGATATGAAGCTCCGTTATGTGGTCATTACATCGGTAGACCGTGATGATTTACGTGATGGTGGCGCTGACCATTTTGCCCAATGTATTAGTGCCGTGCGTGAAAAAAACCCTACTATACAAGTTGAAGTGCTAGTCCCTGACTTTAGGGGCCGTATGGATATCGCGGTCAACATATTAGCGCAAACACCACCAGATGTTTTTAATCATAACCTAGAGACCGTTCCACGTTTATATAAAAAAGCGCGCCCCGGCTCAGACTATCAGTGGTCGCTTGATTTATTAAAGCGTTACAAAGACGCCCACCCTGATATTCCAACTAAATCGGGACTTATGCTTGGTTTAGGGGAATCCAACGAAGAAACCTTAGCGGTAATGCGAGATTTACGCGCGCATGGATGTAACATGCTGACCTTAGGCCAATACTTACAACCTAGCCAAGGGCATTTAGCTGTGGAACGATATGTCACCCCAGAAGAGTTTGATGAATTAGCCAAACTGGGCAAAGAGATGGGCTTTTCACACGTCGCCAGTGGACCGATGGTTCGCTCTTCTTACCATGCCGATCAACAAGCCTCCGGGGTCATCGACTAGCCTAACGTTTGAGTGGCGTTAACGCTGTTTAAGCTTTAACGCCAACTCAGCAAGCCTTTCCGGTGTTCCTACATCAACCCACTCCCCCCGATGAAGCTCGCTGCTCACTCGCCCTTGTGCTATAAACTGACGAATAATCGGTGCTAAAGGAAAAACACACTCTGTTTGCTGTTCAAAAACAGCGCGGCTAAACACGCCGATTCCACTGTAGGTATAACGTTGACTGTCTTGATTTTTTTTCTCGCCATCCAGCAAGCAAAAATCACCGTGTTGATTATGATCAGGGTTATTAACAAGCACCAGATGAATATCTTTCACTGTCTTTTTTCTTAAACGCTGGAATGGAAAATCAGTCCATACATCCGCATTGACCAATAAAAACGGTTCATCACCTAATAAAGGCAAGGCCCTAAAAACCCCACCGCCTGTTTCTAAGGCGTTATCGCCTTCATCTGAATATTCAATGTGAACGCCCCACTGCTCCCCTTTTCCTAAGGCCGTTTTTATTTGATCGCCCAAATAGGCCACATTAATAACAAAGTCATTAAAACCTTGCGATTTTAACGCCAATAGGTGATGCACAATTAACGGCTGACCCGAAATTTCAAGCAGCGGTTTCGGGCAATTGTCGGTTAAGCGGCCCATTCTTTCGCCTCGACCTGCCGCTAAAATCATGACCTTCATGCTTCTTCACGCTCTTGTTGAAGCGTTGTAAATCTCTTCATTAATTGGTACTTATTAATCAAATCTGCTAATGGCTTTAATGTTTCATAGCGTGAACACACACGGGTTATATACGCCAGTGTGCGCGGTATATCCTTTAAGTAGCCTTTTTTACCATCCCTTAATAGCAAACGAGAAAAGATACCTACTGCTTTCATATGTCGTTGAACACCCATCCAATCAAACCATTGGTAAAAACGAAGTGAGTCAAAATCATCGCTACAACCACGTTGCTTACGTTGTTGTAGAAACGCATCCAGCCAAGCATAAATTTTTTCATCTGGCCAATTTATATAACAATCCCTGTATAAAGAGACTAAGTCGTAGCTTATTGGCCCGACAACAGCATCTTGAAAATCAATCACCCCTGGGTTGTTCTTCTGTGTCACCATCAAGTTTCTTGAATGGTAATCTCTGTGTACAAAAACCTGTGGCTGCTCGAGAGCAGAGCCTGTTAAGGCGTTTTTAACAGTCACTAGTGTTTTCTTATCTTCAGATGATAACTCTACACTTAATAGCTGACTGATAAACCACTCATCAAACAAGCCCATTTCTTTGTGAAGCAACTGAGAGTCATAATGCGGAATTGACAGTTCTTTCAGCGCTATAGCATGCATCTTATGTAGAACAGTCGCAGCATCTTGGTAGAGCCCATTAACAGACATTTCGTTCAATTTATCCAAATAGCTGTCTGTTCCTAAATCACTGAGCACGAGAAACCCTTCTTCAAGCGATTTGTAAAAAATTTCCGGTGCATAAATGCCGTTTTCGCGTAATACCTCAGCTATCATGATAAAAGAGGTACAGTCTTCTTGAGCAGGGGGCGCATCCATCACAACAAAAGATTGTGCCTGACATTTAACCCGAAAATAACGTCGAAAACTTGCATCACTTGAAGCAGGCTCACAACTAAAATCATCGGTTAAGAGAACCCCCGACAACCATTTAATTAAACGCTGCTTACGCTCATCTCTTACCATAAAAAATACTCTATCAGACCTAATTAACGCAGACCGAAAGTTGCGTGTTAATATATCGAAAAAATTACATGCTATCGTTGAAGATAAGCACCATTCTATGCGATTTCATACAACTTACGTTAGACTCAAGCAAAAAGGTTCAGCCATTATCTGCTCATACAAACACTTTCTTTTAGCCCTAGTGCTTTTATTGATGGCAAGCCAGGCATTTGGTTTCAGTAACTCTCAGTGGGATTGTAAATTAGCGAATGATGGTCAAACCTGGGATTGTTCCGCGTCTACCAAACCGATTGAAAAAAGTGCCAAAGTAGATAGTCCGCAACAACCCTCTAAGGATCAAACAACCGTTGCAGACAACACGACTGATAAACCAGCGCCCCCCTCTGTTCCAAGGGTTCGAGTTGCTGGCCAACCAAAAGTCATACAAACAAACAAAAAAGCACCGACTCAGACTCAAGTCACAACATTAAAAAACACTGGCTCATGGGATTGCAAAACTGGTGAGAATGGAACTTGGGACTGCTCACAAACCAGCGCGCCTTTTACAATGGTAGCCACCCTAGACAATAGACAGAGCATTGCCTTGTATGATGATAATGCAGGCCGGGTTAGAAATAATGCGCTGTTTCATCAAATGGTTAGGCAACTTAAAGTTGACCCTTGGGACACTTGTGAAGTCACTACCGACTCACTTCGCGAAAGCAGAAACAGCATTCAGCAAAATCGTTTAAATTCTGAGGTAAACATACAATCAGACTACGCCGAAGTCCTTGATAAAAGTAATGCCAAATTTAGCGGCGATGTCTTGGTTAATCGTGCTGATCAATCTATTACCGCCGACCAACTGACATATAATAATCAACAAGAAAGCGCCTCTGCTTCAGGTGATGTTTTCTACCAAGAAAATGGTTTCGCCTTGCACAGTGACCAAGCTGAACTACAGCTTGCTAAGGATACCGGGCAATTTAAAAACAACCAATTTATTCTTGAAACCACACACGCTCGCGGCAGCACCCAAACAACAACACTGGTTAACCGTAATATCACCCAGTCAACAAACGTTACTTACACCACCTGCGCACCGAGTGTTAGTGACTGGGAGTTACAGGCAAGAACACTTGAGTTGAACAAGGAAACTGGTCGTGGAACTGGACGTGACGTATGGGTTGAAGTATTTGATATTCCATTGCTTTATACGCCTTACATTAGCTTCCCTATTGATGACCGACGTCAATCTGGGGTCTTGACACCGACCTTTGGAAGTTCTGACACAACAGGCGTTGATTTCTCTCTCCCTTACTATTGGAATATTGCGCCAAACTATGATGCAACTATTACTCCTCGCATCATGAGCAACCGAGGGTTTATGCTCGGAGGCGAATTTCGCTACCTAACAGGTAGCAGTGAAGGACAGGTATCTGCTGAAATTCTAAGCGATACAGAGACGAGCGACTTACGAGGTCAATTTTCATTACAAAACCAATCAACCATTACATCTCGTTTGAGCTCAGATATAGACTTAAACTACATCTCCGATGATGATTATTTTGAAGATTTTGGTAATAGCCTCATCAGCTCTAGTAACCGTTACCTAAAAAGCCAAGCCAGTTTAAATTACCGTGCCGATCACTGGAGCTTACTAACTAAAATAGATAACTATGACTCTATTGATGAATCCCTCTCTAGCACCGCACGTCCTCATCGCCGTTTACCTCAGGTGCTGTTTAATTTACGTGAAACAGACGTATTTGGTATCGCTAAAGTCGATATGCGCAATGAGTTTGTTTACTTCGACCATAGTTCAGATGTTGATGCCAAACGTGTAGACCTTCACCCAGGCATTAGCGTTCCTTTAAGAAACGCCAGTGGCTTTTTAACCCCTAGACTAAGCCTAAGACATACCGAATATCGGCTGAGCGATCAAGCCAGCACCATTAACAGCGGTCAAAGTAGAACGCTTCCAATACTCTCTGTAGACTCTGGATTGTTTTTTGAAAGAAACCTTAATTTTGCCAGTGGCATGATACAAACACTGGAACCACGCGTATATTATTTATACGTTCCCCATGAAGACCAAGATGATATTCCATTGTTTGATACCTCTGAATATGACTTTAGCTTTAATCAATTATTTAGAGAAAACCGTTTCTCCGGCGCTGACAGAGTAGCCGACGCTAACCAGCTTACCTTAGCAGTCACTTCACGTTTTATTGAGTCTAATACGGGTAATGAACGCCTAAGAGCCAGTATTGGTTCCATTGTTTACTTTGACGACCTAGATGTACAACTTAAACCAACCAACAAGCCTATTACCGACGATACTTCTGACTTAGTAACAGAAGTTTCCGCAAAAATCACAGATACATGGTCCGCTCGTTCAGCCTTGCAATACGACCCACATGCTGGCAAAACAGAAAAAGCAACTCTGGGTCTTCACTACCAAGATGGGGCAAATCGTTTATTTAACGCAACCTACCGTTCACGCTATGAAGGCACTACTGACTTCAGAGGAAACTCTAATGATATTGAACAAACCGACTTATCATTCAAATGGCCAATTAGCAAAGAATGGAGTACGGTTGGCCGCTGGAATTACTCACAAGAGCATAACCTAGCACTTGATACCTTCTTAGGGTTAGAGAAAGACACCTGTTGTTGGCGCTTAAGAGTCATCGCTAGGCGCTACGTTAACGACGCAATAGACGAAGAAGCTAAAGAAGGCATTTTCTTTCAATTTGAACTAAAAGGCCTTACCAGCTTTGGTGAAAAACTAGACTCTTTCCTTGAAGAAGGCATATTAGGCTACCAAATACCCGAGCAATAACGTTCAGAAAAATCACTCTCAACAGTAAATAGAAGGTTACATAATAGCAATCCAAATGTTATTTTAACCTTCTATTTAAGCCCCTTTTAACTTGTGAATCTTTCCATCATGAATAATCTTAATCGCGCTCTCTTTATTAATGCAATCGTGCTATGTAGCTTCCTTTCGCCTGCTGTCTTCGCACAAGAGTCTATGAACCGCATTGTCGCCATTGTTGATAAAGGCGTTATTTTAAAAAGCCAATTAGACGAGCAAGTTAAACAAACCTACCAACGCCTACCCGCTGAACAACGTGCCTCAATATCAAGAGACGATATTGAAAAACGCGTATTAGACCGTATGGTACAAACCGAACTACAACTACAAATTGCTAGACGAAGTGCAATGAAAATCTCTGACGCGGAAATCGAAGACTCCATGCAACGTATCGCAGCCGCCAATAAACTTTCAACAGAAGAATTTTTAGACGTTCTACAAAAAGATGGCGTTACGCTGAAGTCTTTTAAGAACTCAATTAGAGATCAGATGTTAGTCAGACGTGTACAAGCAAGTTATGTACATCATGAAGTTAAAGTTTCAGACCAAGAAGTCGCCAGTTTTCTAAACTACCTAGAACAAAGCGAAGGAGACCAGTCTACAGAGTATCATTTAGGACATATCCTCATTGGTACGCCTGAAAACGCATCACCACAACAAATAACAACCGCTCGTAACAAGGCAGAAAAAATTATTACTAGCCTTAAACAAGGAAAGAAATTCTCTACGCTGTCCATTGCAAATTCAGACGCCAGCAATGCATTGGATGGTGGTGACCTTGGGTGGATGAAATTAGCGCAAATGCCGTCATTATTAACGCCCTTCGTTGAGAAAATGCAAGTCAATGAGTTTTCAGACCCTATTGCAAGCCCTAGTGGGTTCCATATTATTAAACTGTTTGGGACACGTGGCCAACAAAAGGTAATGATTACTAAAACACATGTTCGTCATATTCTTATTAAAATTAATGCATTGATTACCGATCAAATTGCGCAGGACCGATTGCTTAATCTTAAACAGCGTATTGAAAACGGCGAAGACTTTGCTGCATTAGCAAGAACAAACTCCGAAGATAGAGGGTCAGCCATTAATGGCGGCGACTTAAATTGGGTGCAACCCGGTGCTCTGGTGCCTGCTTTTGAAGCCGCCATGAACACACTCGAGATCAATGAAATTAGCCAACCTGTACAAACCCAATTCGGCTGGCACTTAATTCAAGTGTTAGGTCGCGAGGAACAAGATAACACCCAACTGATGCGCGAAGCTCAAGCACGTTCTCAACTTCAAAAACGTAAAGCAGATGCTGCGATTGAGTCGTGGTTAACTAAGTTAAGGGATGATGCTTACATTGAATATCGCTTGGATAACTAATTATCTTTTTTATCCAGTGATCATGTAATCATGCCATTACCTCGAATTGTTATTACACCTGGCGAACCTGCCGGTATTGGGCCTGATATTTGTCTGCAAATCTGCCAGAAACCATGGCCCTGCGAGCTTATTTTTGTCGCTGACCCTAACCTGTTAGCCCGTAGAGCTACTAAACTAAACCTTTCCATCGACATTCAACAAGCAGACCTAAGGCAAGCCTCTAGCGCCCATAAACCCGGCACTATGAACGTGTTTCCTATTAAACTCGCTAAGCAAGAAATTAGTGGGCTCTTGGATGTCAGCAATGCCGCGTATATCGTTGAAACGCTCAAAGCCGCCGCTCAACTTTGTCTCGACAATCAATGCCAAGCACTCGTTACTGGGCCTGTCCAAAAGAGTGTTATTAATGATGCTCATATACCCTTTTCTGGCCACACTGAGTTTTTAGCTGATTATTGCGGCAGCTACCCAGTAATGATGCTAGCGACCAAAACCTTACGAGTTGCTCTTGCAACAACGCACCTTCCACTAAGCAATGTTAGCGCAGCCATTACCCCTACTTTACTGGAAAAAACGATTACAATTTTAAACCATGATCTTCAACGGCAATTTGCCATCGCCAACCCGCGAATCGCCGTTTGTGGACTCAACCCACATGCAGGTGAGAATGGACATTTAGGTGATGAAGAAATCACCACCATCATCCCGACACTTGAAAAATTACGCGCTAAAGGTTTCAGTTTAACAGGCCCCTTACCAGCAGATACAGTCTTCACACAGGCTATTTTAAATGAACACGATGTTGTCTTAGCCATGTATCATGATCAAGGCTTACCGACCCTAAAATACGCAGGCTTTGGTGACGCAGTGAATATCACTCTAGGATTACCAATTATTAGAACTTCTGTTGACCATGGAACAGCCCTTGATTTAGCTGGTACAGGTCAGGCTAATTCAACAAGTTTAGAATCTGCCTTAAAGATGGCCATACAACTTTCATCACAATAATCACTTGAATAAACCACATAAAGCTCGTAAACGTTTCGGTCAGAATTTTCTACAAGACAGCCGAATTATCCATCAAATAGTCATGGCTATTAACCCATCCGCAGATGATCACGTGGTTGAAATTGGCCCCGGCCAAGGCGCTATTACCCAGCCACTGTTAGACACACACTGTCAGTTAGATGTTGTTGAATTAGATAGAGACTTAGTCGAACGCCTTAACACCCAGTTTTCTCATATTGATCGATTTACTCTGCATAGCGCAGATGCATTAACGTTCAACTTTGCCGCTTTAGAGCACGGCCAGGCATTAAGAGTGATTGGTAATTTACCTTACAATATATCCACACCCTTGCTGTTTCACTTACTAAGCCAAGCACCCCATATCCAAGACATGCATTTTATGCTGCAAAAAGAGATTGTAGATCGCTTGCAAGCTCAACCCGGCAGCAAACAATTTGGCCGTTTAAGCATCATGATTCAGCTCTATTGCCATGTAGAAGCGCTATTTGATGTGGACCCAGAGTGCTTTCATCCGCGCCCAAAAGTCATGTCCAGTATTGTTCGCTTAACACCCTATGCACAACAAAAATACCATATTGACGATCTGGTTCTTTTTGAAACCATCGTAAAAGCTGCTTTTTCGCAGCGCAGAAAAACAATAAGAAACACACTCAAAAATATTTGCGATGACCTCACGTTTGAAGCAGCCCAAATTGACCCAAATTCTCGAGCTGAAGCATTAAGTATTGATGATTTTGTCAGGCTTAGCAATCAACTTAGCAAGCAGAAAAGTTAACAACTACATCGTTCCACTTAGGTGATATCGGCGGGATACACTAACTTGATAAGTTGGAAGGACGCATACAAATAACAGAATGTTAGCAACAAACTAACAGCAAAACCTTTGTCTATTGTTTCACGAATAATATAAGCCATCACAATAAAGCTCCAACAAACGAGCATGAAAACAATCAGTCCCACCATGCCAGTTGAGCCATTACTAGCCGTTAGGCTTTGCATCCAAAAAACAAAAGGCATGCTAACTATCGTAATAAAAGCACCACTTCCGTATAAGGCTGTTATAGCTTGATTAAAACGATTTTTTATAGCAAAAAAACTAACCAACAAGTAAACAAACACCCCTAGTAACACCGTCTCTATAAGCGACTGCATAAGCGCTTCAGTGACTACTAATGAGCTAGAAAGAAGTACCGTGCCCGCTAAAAAATAAAGGCAAAAAACAAGTGTTAATAAAGCACTTGAATTGGGCAAGTCTTTTGGCCCTTTCTTCATTAAGCATAGTTCAAAAAAGAGCCCGAGCAGTCGTTTAAAATCATTATTCATCTGACAAGTATGCTGTACCATAGCCCCTTATTCAATCCGCTTTATGAAAATTTAGATGATATTAAGTGACAATGATCAAATAAAGCTCAGAATTATTGAGCTACGCCAAGAACATCAAGATTTACACTATATAATCGATCACCTCTCAGAAGAAATTCAACCAGATCAACTAAGGATTCGTCGATTAAAAAAAAGGCGGCTCTTCATAAAGGACCAAATCGAACAATTGAAAAGCACATTAATTCCAGATCTAGACGCTTAATGGAAAAGATTAGTCAACAGCAATACCAAGCACTTATCAAGGGTGCCTTACTGCTTGAGAAAGACGCCTTTGGGATAAAAGTACTGGATACCGGTAAAGGTGAAATGATTAAGCTATTTCGCCGTAAACGACTGCTATCGACCGCACTATTTTTTCCTTACGCCACTCGCTTTGTTGCTAATGCAAAAAGGCTTACTCAGCTGGGTATTCCAACAGTCAGTATTAATAAGGTACTAAGCTGCCCTAGCATAAAACGCCAGCTAGTTATTTATCAAAAACTGGAAGGGGAGTTGTTACGCACAGTATTAAGCCAATCAGTTGATCAAACTGAAAAACTATATGAAAAGTTTGGCCGTTTTATTGCCCACTTGCACCAAAAAGGCGTGTATTTCCGTTCAGCTCATTTAAAAAATATCTTAGCTTTACCTAATGGTGAATTTGGCCTTATTGATATTTCAGACATGCAAATTAAGCATCACCCACTAAACCACTCATTACGCCTAAGAAACTTTTCTCATATTCTTCGTTACCAAGAAGACAAAGCATTAATTCGCTCTCAGTTTGACGCTTTTATGTTGGGTTACGCAAACGAAAGTAAACTGAGTTCAGCCGCAGCGTTGGCAATAGAAAATGAGGTCCGTGCATTAGTCATTTAGCCCAGTTGACGAGCATAAGCCATTAATAAACTTTTCACGATGGTTCCACCTTTGTTCTAACCGCCGATTGACAGCTTGCTTATAGCCCAGATGCTTATTAAATTAAGCAGAGAAAGCAGATACGAATGAGAGGTCTTACAATTTATGTGACTCTAATTTTCGATTGATCTTTCGCCAAAGTTTACGCGATGTAGCACTCAACACCTCTTCACCTTGGTATATTTTAAAGAAGGTTAATTTATCTTCATCAGTCCACTCTTGTGCATGCCTTAATAAGGAATATACATCTCGAAAAGTGGCATTTTTTCTAAAAAGTACTTTTTTTGCTTTTTCCAAATCAATGATTTTTAATTCCATATCTGCTTTCTCGACAGGTCTGGCAAACACGTGCTTCAAATAGAAACAGTCGTGTTTAATATTTTTATCATGCATTTGGTGCATTAGGCCGGCCAATAATTTAAACAACGATAGTTTTTTCTCAGTCGTATCGACATATCGCCCCCCGAGGTGAAAATCATCACTGGACAAGGGCTTAAAGCCTGTTAACTCACGCGTCATTAAAATTGCTTGCAGCTTGCCTTGCTGGCGATTATCAGAAAAAAAGATAGGCTCTAGGGTATTAATACCTAACTGTTCAAAACGTTGGATATTCTCAAATTCAACTGCAAACGTTGCCCGTCCACTCAGTGGGTAGGCCAGTGATCTTTTCCGGTGATTTTCTTGACGTTTTAAGAAAACGCCAACCGAACCCCCTTCTGGTAATAGCAGGTCAATTCGTGAAACACCACTCCACCCCCCTCTTCGTTGATTTTTTTCCTCAAACCACGGTGCATCCAATGCCCATAATTGCTCAAATGTTTCAAGCTTGTTAAAGGCCAAAATTGCTTGCCAAGCAGTATTAATATAGGGCTTTACCATTGTCTTAACTCACTTCATTGAACAGTTTATTGATTAGCGTGCTTGGCATATAAGCCAAGTGCTCTTTTTTCCACTTTTTGCCAAAAAGACCGATTAAGCGTTAATTCATTTTTAAGTGTCTCATTTGAGTAACGTCTAATGAAACGGTAAAGATCTCTTTTTGTCAGGCCTATATCCATACTGGAAAAATATAGCGCTGCCAAATCCTTAACCTGCCACCTGAGCGGAATTGCTTTTCTAATTTGCACCCGATGTAAATCAATCAAATACAAATTAATACCCATGCCCTTAGCAAGCTGATCTAAGGCACCTTCTTTCATTAAGAAATGACAAATATACAAATCACGGTGATTAATACCTTGCTCATGCATTCGTTTACTCATCATAGCCACTTCATTAATAAGTGCCTGCTTCAGATTAAAAGGCGGCTTTTTCCTTTGCCAATCCGCACAGTAATCTTCTAAACTAATCGATGGTTCTAATGATTCAGTAATAACAAACGATTCTAACTCCGCTGGGTTCCAACCGCGCTGTCCATAAGCAGCCAGCGTCATCGTATTCACATTAATAGCCCTCAGCGCCGCAATTGCATCATACTCATTTTTTGCGCCCAATACTGGCAAGCGGAACCGAACAAGATTCTTAATAATTTCACCCCAGCCTACACCTTGATGAATTTTGGCAAAATAGGCCTGTCCATTGCGTTCAAACTTGAACGTCTTACGGCGTGCAATGGCACGGTACATTTGACCATCCAAACTCATGAACTCATCAAAAGTAGGCACCGACCTCCAGTGTTTTTTAAATTTATCAGAACATTCAATTTTCATTTAACTGCTCTTTTGCTACTCGTTCAATCACATCCACCACTTTTTCAGGCATGCTATATAAATCCTCATGCTCTGCATACTGCAGCGCCTGTTTTGCCCAGTATGAGCATTCATCACTCGTTAACATCTCAAGTAGTACCTTGTTTAAATGCTGTTGCCGAAAGGGTTCTTCAATAACCCGTCCCGATTTTGCTCTTTGTACGTGTTTAGCATAGCCACACACTTTCGTCACCAATTGAGGCAAGCCTGAGATCATTGCTTCTAAAATCACCGTTCCGGTATTCTCCTTACGAGCGGGGTGTAATAATAAATCAGCGGCTAATAAAAAGTCAGGCACATCACCTCGCCCCCCCATAAAATGGCAGTAATTAGCAACACCTTTCTGCTTAGCATATCGTTCGTAAGCCTTAATATCACCCTCACCAACGATCATTAATTGAGTTCTTTCCAATACTATTTCAGGTAATGATGCCAGCGCATCAATTGCCCGATCAACTCCTTTTGTTTTAAAGGCAGAGCCGAGCATCAGTAGCATTATATCGTTATCTTTTAATTGAAATTGCTGCCGAAAATTTCGTCTTTTTTCGTCCGCACCCTCAGGCCTGCGTCGATTAGGATCTATGCCCGGAGGCAGCATAACCAACCGCTCATCGCCTATTTGATAATGCTTTTTAAATAATGCTGTTTGCGGTTCTGAAATCATTAAACAGATAGTTTGACTGTGTTGCCCAAATACCGCTTTTTCTGCCTCTGCATAGGTCCTATAACGTGGGTTCAATTTAGCTAAGCATGTCTTATCAACAAAACGATCTATATAGCAAGGGTCTGCAGCATAATAGACATCCACCCCAGGGATTTTATTAAAGCCAATCGTCACATCAAATTCGCTATTAACCAAAGTGCTCGCTAATTGACGATGAAAACTAGCTACTCGCGCATGGTTGGTCCAGCCTTTAGTTTTTATTAGATGCACATTAACACCATTGGGAACCTCACCCTGCCAGTCCATTACGTAGACATCAACGCGATGACCTTTTGCTAAGCACAGTTTTGCAACACGCACAAAATCCCGTGCTAAGCCACCATATGGGAAATACTTATAAAGAGCAAAAGCTAATCGCATAGAACATTATTAAAGGCTATTCAGGATGAATTATTTTACCTCTATTCTTCCTACTCATAAGCTAAGTATGCGTTAAAATGCCAAACAATTAATTAACATACATTCGTCGTGAGCAAAAAAATCAACCCAAACGGCAGCGATCAAACAACGACTAGCCTTAAAATTTATTTACGACTTCTAGAATATGTTTTACCGCATTGGAAAGCATTTGCTATTAGCCTGTTCGGCTTTCTCATTTTCGCATCGACCCAACCTGCCCTAGCTGCCTTAATGGAGTACTTAGTTGATTCACTGCAAGCTGAACAACGTGATGAAATTTACTGGGTTCCGATCGCAACAGTCGGTATTGTTTTTTTTAGGGGGATTGGTTCATTCCTAGGCAGTTATTATATTGCTAAAGTTGCTAATAACGTTGTACATACCTTACGTTGTAAAATATTTAACAAATATACCCACTTACCGCACGGATTTTTTGACGACCAAAACTCGGGGCACCTACTTTCTCGAGTGACTTATGATGTTCAACAAGTGACTGCCGCAGCCACGGATGCCGTTAAGATTATTGTTCGAGAGGGTCTTACTGTTATTGGTCTTCTTGGCTATTTAATGTATATGAACTGGATGCTCTCTCTTATTTTCATAGCGATAGCACCCATCATCGGGCTTCTTGTTAATTACGCCAGTAAGCGCTTTAAAGCAATTAGCAAAAACATTCAAACAACAATGGGAGACATTACTCACGTCTCGTCAGAACTCATCAAAAATTATCGCGTCGTTCGTAGTTTTGGCGGTGAAGCTTACGAAAAAGAACGTTTTACTAAATCCAGTCTCTCAAATTTCAAACAAACCATGAAAATGGTGCAAACTGGTGCTATTAACACGCCGGTGCTTCAACTCATTGTTGCTTGCGCGCTGGCATTAATGATTTACCTAGCTCTGCTTTTAATGACTGACGCCTCCCCTGGCGAGTTTGTAGCCTACATCACAGCGGCCGGTTTAATACCAAAACCCATTAGGCAACTGAGCGAAGTGAACGCTAAAATTCAAAAAGGCATTGCCGGTGCCGAAAGCGTCTTTAACGTATTAGATGAGCCCCAAGAAGATGATCATGGTCAATACCAACCCAGCCATATAGAGGGAAAAATTGACATCAAAAACTTGAGCTTTTGTTATTCAGCTGGACAAAAAAACATATTAAGGAATATCAATATCTCAATTAAGCCTGGGACAACTATTGCCTTAATAGGTCGCTCAGGCAGTGGAAAAACAACCTTATCAAATTTAATACCAAGATTTTATAATCATCAACAAGGGGAGATTCTTATTGATGATGTGGACGTTAACGATTACAAACTTGCTAATTTGCGTGAACATATCTCATTGGTCACCCAAAATGTTACGTTGTTTAATGACACGATTGCCAACAATATCGCCTATGGCACCCTGCAAAAAAAACCTCTTGAGTTGATCAAGCAAGCCGCCAAAGAAGCCAATGCCTATGAGTTCATTGAACAACTGCCTGACGGCTGGGATACATTAGTGGGAGAAAATGGCTTAAAACTGTCCGGTGGACAGCGGCAACGTCTTGCAATTGCAAGAGCCTTACTAAAAGATGCGCCTATTCTCATCTTAGATGAAGCGACATCAGCCTTGGACACCGAGTCAGAACAACTGATTCAAAATGCACTTGAAAAAGCCATGAAGAACCGTACTACTATTGTCATAGCGCATAGACTCTCAACCATTCAAAATGCTGATGAGATTTTAGTGATGGACCAAGGTGAAATTATTGAATCTGGAACGCATAGCAGCCTATTAGAAAACAGCGGGCTTTACGCAAAGTTATTAAAAAACCAAGTAAATAATACTTAGACATATGAAGGAAAAAATTATTCATTCGCTAACCAACTCGAATGACGCCACTCAAACTGAGTTACGAACCCTTCTCTTTTTTACTGTCGTTATAAGTTTACTTTTATCGTTGTCTCAATTGATAGATGATTCCGTTATCAATAGTGACGGAATATTTTATTTGTATCTAGCATCACTCATTCAACAAGGAGGGTGGCAAGCTGCAACAGAGGCCTATAACTGGCTCTTTTACCCTTATATTATCTCACTAGTTTCTACACTGACTTCACTTACTTTAGAGTCTTCAGCTCATGTCTTGAATGCATTATTTACAGCGACTACTTGTGCCGCATTCATTCTGCTCATTAAAGAGTTTGGTGGCAAACAAAAAGTGCACCTGTATTGTGCTAGCTTAATTATTCTCTGCTATCCAAACTTAAATGAATATCGTAACCTAATCATCCGAGATCATGGTTATTGGGCATTTTATCTACTCAGCTGCTATTTTTTTATTAAAGCCTATAAAAAACCAACACTAAAAACTGTTATTTCTTTAGCATTATTCACTTCTATAGCTGCTTTATTTAGAATTGAAGGTGTCATTTTTATTATCACCTTACCGCTACTATTATTACTTCGTCATATTTCGTTAGTACAAAAACCAAACTCTCTTACAATTTTAATACTTGCGGCTACTTTACTGAGTGTCTTTGCCTACAGCAGTACTTATCAACCTTTAAACGTCAGTGGCTTCACAAAATTCAACCAACTTCAGCAAGCCCTTACATCCGCTATTACAAGTATTTCATCTGCTCTTAGTTCAACCCAAACATTCATCAATACACTTTCTCCCCAAGGCTTTTCTAATGACTATGCCCCTGCTCTTCTTATCTTCTTTTTCATACTTGTTTTATTAACTGAAATAGTTAGCGCAACCAGCCCTCTTTATGCCCTTGCCTTAACGTCCATCTTTTTCTTAAAAAGAACAGTCTTAAACCGCCAATTAATATGGCCATGGATTTACCTAATAGCCATTAACATTATTATTTTATGTGGTTTTCTAACGTCTACATACTTCCTCGCAGGGCGCTACCCAATTCCTCTTGCTCTAATACTCATCATTCCACTACCCTTTTTAGTTCAATTAGCTTACCAACAACTACAAAAAAAAGCTTTTTCAACAACACAAACGTACATAGCAAAAATTACGCTCGTATTCTTTATAGTCTTAACTTTTGATGGGCTCATATCAACGGGCGTCAGCAAGGATTACTTGAAGGATGCAGGCCGATGGATTGCTGCAAATAAAGACAAAAACGCTTTATTATTCACCAATAATCAATTTGTCAGTTTCTATGCTGGCGCTCATAATGGAAAACGAATTAACGAACCTAGCTTTAACACCGTGATTCGAGAAATAAATAATGGAAAGTTAAATCAGTTTGACATTTTGGCTGTACAAATCAGCCGAAAGAACACTGATGGCGCCTCAAGCTTGCTTACTTCATTAGCTATCGAACCAGTAAAAGCTTTTAAGAACCGTAAAGGTGATAGTGTTTTTATTTTTAAACCATAAATTATTAATGCTTTTTAATAACTACGAGTTTATTTTTGCTTTTCTACCCGTATCAGTCATGATCTTTATTCTATGTTAACGGGTTGGCAACAAGGAGCTGACATCACTTTAGTTTATTTCATGCTCACTTTTCTTTTATGGATAGTGGTGTAGTGACCGGTTGAATCCATAGGTGCTTTAAAGCGATACGCTGCGATAATGGCCCTGAGTACATCAGCCAAACTCTTAAAAAATGGACAGTAAACAGGAAATTACGTTACTTTATGTTCAGCTGGGCAAACCAACTCAGAATACCTATATTGAACGATTCAACCGAACAGCTCGACATGAATGGTTAGATTTACACCTATTTGAGTCTATTGAACAAGCTCAATTATTAGCCACAAAGTCGCTTTGGTCTTACAATAATGAACGTCTGCATACAGCAATTGGGGCGTACCGCCTAGACGTTTAATAAATGCAGCATAACCTCTACTTAAAACTTCGGTTACTTATGGGGGGGGGGATTACAACAAACATTAGGACTAATTCTTTGTAAGCGACTACAAAATAATTTCGGCATCTAGGCCTATCATCAACAATCTTAAAAACTTATTCCACCTAACCCTGTTCAGTAATGAAAAAAAAACATCATAAAAAAATTTTAATTCTTGATGGAATTAGCGGCGTCTCTCTGGCTAAAGACATATCAGAGTCCATTATATCTGCTGGCATACATTGCGACTACATTGATTGCGCTCAACTTAAGAAAAAAAAGTTTTACAAGCCAAGGCAGGCTATCAATAAGATCATTCAGAAATCTTTATTTTCCCAAGAGTTTTACTATACGCCAAAAATACCCTCTCAAATTTTCGCACAAGCGATTGAAGCCAGCCAAGCTAACATTGTTTTTGTAGTCGGCTTTTTATACCGTTTTATTGATATCGAATACATTATTCATCTAAAAGAAAAACAGGGGTTTTCCTTATATTTATACGATACAGACAGCTGCAACCTATTTTCCAGAAGAAGAGAGTTACTGTATTTTATCAACCAAGAGTTCCCCATCTATGACCGTGTATTCTCTTTTTCATCTGTAATGGCAAACTTCAGCAACAAGCTAAATAAAACTGAAGCTTATTACTTCCCTTTTGGTTCAAAAGACATCCCGCCGCCAACAAACAAGCAAAAAGAACACGATGTCTTTTTTATTGGCAGTGCAGACTTAAGACGAATATTTCTGCTTGAAAAACTCACTAAACATAACACCGTTATTTATGGGAGCCGCTGGGGAAAAAACTGGTCAGTTATTTCCTCACAGTTGCAAAAGAAAATTATTGAACAAAACTTATGGGGCAAGGAGCTCCACCAACACCTTCACCAAAGTAAAATCATCCTAAATATAACCCGATCAGGTTTTTATGGCGTTGAAACTGGGTTAAACCTAAGAATATTTGAAACACTAGCAGCAGGTGCATTTCTATTAACCGACTACTGTGACGAGTTAGCCGATCTATTTACAATTGGCCAACATATTGAAGCATTCAAGTCATCAGAAGAAATGGTTGACAAAGTTGATTACTATATTAAAAACTCCGACAAAAGAGAGAAAATAGCGCGTAACGGCCTACAGCTATTTCATGAAAAGTTTAGCTGGGATAAGCGTGTAGCAGAACTTCTACCGCTCCTTTAACAAAAGGACTAAACTGATATCAAACGATTAAAGCTCTTAGCCACAGCCTCAATAGAAAAATTCTTATGTACACGACTAAAGCCTTTTTCCACTACGATACTGCCATCAACTCGCGCTATAACCCTAATAAATAACTTAGTCAAAGCAGCTGAATCCGCAAACTCAAACAAATAACCCGCATCAGAAACCACTTCGCTTGCCCCACCGCAGTCACTCGCAACGACAGGGACTTTAGCAACCATTGCTTCTAATAAAACCAAGCCAAAAGGCTCCTTATCGGATGATAAGGCAAACAAGTCGAAAGCTTTATAATAGTTAACCGCATCTGGTACTTGACCTAAGAATAATGCTTGCTGCTCAACCCCTAGTTCCCGAGCTAAATCTTTTAATTGTTGCTCTAAGCGACCAGTACCGAGAATAACGAGCTGGCTATTGGCGTACTGTTTATGAAATTCGCTAAACGCACGTATCAACGTCGCTTGGTCTTTATCTGGGTGTAACCGCCCAACATTACCAATTATAAATGCTTGGTCATTTAAGCCTAAAAAGGCTCGTGCTTTTTCCTTATCCAATTGCTTAGATGCAACCGCGGCTACATCTATCGCGTTATATAGCGTTTGCACTTTATTCCTTGGAAGCAAAGGCATTGAGTCCCTAATATCATCTCTAACAGCATTAGAAACACCTAGTATTATTAAACGCTTAGCAACTAGGGAAAGAAGCAACCTCCGACCCAAACTTTTAAATGCGCCAAAAGCATGTATAACCCCCACCCGTTTAAACTTTAAACCTAACAAGCACACCATTGTTGCTAAATAAATGGCCTTATACCGATGGCAAATAACAAGGTCAAACTTCTCATGTTTTATAAGTTTATAAAGCTTAACTATCAGTCCCAACTTCATCCCTTTTAATTGTTTTGAATCACACCCCCAAAATATCACTTTAGATGCTTTTGTCGTTTGCTTTACCTCACCCGATTCATTACCTGTCAAGTACAACGTAACAACTTCATTAGTTTTATTTAACATTGACTCATATTGCTTGCTCACACCTAAAAATGGTGCGTTATACCCATGTGATATTTGAAGTATTTTCATTTCACTTAAACTACTGTTTTTGGAGTTAGTCTGAACTTTTCTGAATTTCATACATATAATATTCTGCTAGATTTAGGCTGCCAGTATACTTGTGCCAAAGGCAACCAAAAAATAAACCACAAGCTGTTCGGGTTTGTTTTTAACCCTCTACCATCAAAAAGCAAGTCAACAACTCCCGTTAATAAGCCAAATCCCATTAACAGTAACCAAGTAATAATGATAATGGCAAAGGGGCAGATATAACGACCAAACGCTTGATCTTTTATTAACGAAGGGGCGGCCAATAAAACCAATAGATAAAACCCAATATTAGCTAATTTAGAGGTTGGCGCTGCATACATAAAGAAAATAAATGCCAGTAACGCATAAGGAATATTGTTCAATAAAAAGCGCTGGAATCCACCTGCTTCTCATCTATTTAATGAATCGTCCTGCATAAAACCGTTCTCTTATAATTTTATAGCCATGCTTTTTATAACGCCTTTAGTCGTCCGCCAGCAATTTGTCAGTAAGATCTGAAAAATAAGGGTTTACCTTCCACTGGTCTGGCCAGCTAATTTGAAATCGTGCGATATCTTTCTTAAATTGTCGCCAAAAATTGGCAGGCGATTGTTCTGCATTCAAGCCATCTAAGTCAATAAATAAAGGTCCATCTTCAGGACATAAAATATTTTGTGCTTTTAAATCGCCATGACTAATCTGACTGCGTTTTAATAGTAAAAACAAGTTCACTATTTTTCTTGCCCAGTGCTTTTTACTCTCATCATCATATAGATCACTGTCATAGATCTCCCACGCCTGAGGCGCGTCAATATATTCTGATAATAAATAAGAACGTCGCCTTAGCGGCCCGCAACGTTGCTCAATCATCACGTATGATTGCGCGGTCGGTATACCTAGCATTTCTAATAAAAGCCCATTTCTCCATGATACCGCTGCTCTTGACCATTTCAAACCTCTGATCAGGCTGTGTATCGGTTTTTTAATGTTATAGCGTTTTAATACATAGGCTTGACCGGCAATATCCACTCGAGCAACGGTGGCTGTACCGCCGTCTTTCAACAGCTGGCCGTTATCGATTAAGCCGTCTAAATCAGCCAGTGCTAAGGCCATGTCCTTAGAATAAATATTTCTTTTAGCCATTAAAAATCGTAACGTATTATGTTCGCTGATATAGTCCGTACAGGAACGAAATACCTTTTTATTAATAAACTTTTTTTGCCGCCAACGTCGCTGCTCGATCAATGCTTGCTGCCAAGAGCCTTCATTCAGGTTTTGCCATTGCGGTAAGTTTTTCAACACCCTTGTTAACAGCTGAAATGCCTGCTGATCCAACGTAACCGGTAGCTGAGCATACAGTAACGCCAAATTTTTAACGGCAATTGACTGACTGAGAGGATCATTTTTTTTACTGATATCACCTGCATCAATCAGGTACACATCAGCTTGACGGTATAAGAAGTTATCTAAATGAGCATCTTTTATTTCAAACCCTGCTTGCTGACAGGCCAACATTAGCTCGGTGATTGCCAGTAACCTAGCTTCAAACTCTACTGGCTCAGGCTGCGCCCAAAAAAAAGATGATAATGTTTCAGCATCCTCAATATATTGAATAATCAACAGCCCATAGTCGGCCTGTTTCTCACTATAAAGCACCTCAGGTGCGCTAATGGACGACTTTTTCAAAGCCTGTAACGTTAGCGCTTCCTTCATCAAGTTTGCATTAAAACCAGGCCCATAGAAAAGCTTCGCAATTACGGGTTTTTCCTGCCACATCGCTCGACAAGTTAAACGTCTTGTCGGCAAGTGTCTTAAACATGTATCTAGTTGCAACACCCCATGCTTACTTGTTAGCTCAAATGCTTCATCAGGTTTTTTTGCCCACGCATCAAGCGCACTAACGCTGATTAACGTATCTGTATTCATAGCATTAAATCCTGCAATTTTTGCCAAACCAGTTCCGCTGGTAAGGTTTGGTAACAAGCCGGTACCACCTCAGCTGGATGCTTATATTCACAGGCTTTTTTTAAACAAGGTGAACAACTGAAATCAGCTTGTAAGCTTATATTTCTTGCCCCCATACTGCCTGTTAATGCGGCACTCGTTGAACCATAAATAGTAACAGCCGGCACACCACAGGCCGCTGTTAAGTGAGCCAATCCACTGTCCACGCCCACCACGCCATCAGCATGCAGTAACACTGAAGCTAATTCTTTAATTGATGAACGAGCCAACACCTGTACAGCACTTGATGGAGCAGCCAAGACTTCAGCGCGTTGCTTCTCATGCTCATCCCCCCAAGGTAAATAGATTGTAAAATCTTGCTTTTCAGCCAGCTTAATCAGTCTCTGCCAATATTCAATAGGCCAGTGTTTACTCGCCCACGTCGTACCATGAAGAAACACCAAATAAGGCTTTATTAGCTTTTTAGACGAAGGGAGTCGCTCCTTCCCTAGGCCATAGTCAGGCGGGTCTGTTGGTTCAGCATAAGCCAGACTTTTGGCAAATAACTGTCTAACTCGTGTAATGGCGTGTTGACCTTTTTTTACCTCTATAGCTTGCTGATAAGCGAGGGCAGCCAATGGTTCTCGGCAACTGCTTTTTGATAAACCGTAGCGCTTGCCTTTTGCAAAACGACTTAAGACAGCACTTTTAATTAACCCTTGCGCATCAATCACCAAATCATAATGTTGCTGTTGAATAGCTTTAATACTGGCGCGAATTTCCGCACGAGCTGCCCAGAGATTCTTCCGCCAACGACGTATTGAGACTGGAATAACGCGGTCAACACTCGGATGTAAACGAGGAATGTCTTGAAACGAGTCTTCGACCACCCAATCAAATGAAATACCTGGAATAGCTTTTGTTGCATCGCTTAAGGCAGGCAATGCATGAATAACATCGCCCAACGATGACGTCTTAACGACTAATACTTTCATCTGGCATCAATGAGGGAATACCCAATAAAGTGGTCACCCGCTCAGCTGATATTTTAGTTAGGCAGTCTAAATGCCCCAGTGGGCACTCTCGCTTAAAGCAGGGCGAGCAAGCTAAGTTCAAACTAATAATGTCTGCCTCTGGGTGTAAGGGTGGGGTAAAATTTGGATCGGATGAACCATAAAGCGCAATGGTTTTAATATTAAGAGCGGCGGCCACATGCATTAAACCAGAATCATTGCTGACGACCGCATCACATAGTGACATAAGGTCTAACGCTTGAGTCAGACTTGTTTTACCAGCAAAATCACTACAGGCTCCACCACTTAGTTCATTAATAGTTGCCGCTACGGCCTTATCTTTTGCTGAGCCGAATAGATACACTTGCCAGCCATTTTCTATGGCTTTTTTTGCCACCTCAGCATAATGCGTTTCAGGCCAACGTTTTGCCGGGCCATATTCTGCCCCTGGGCAAAGCCCAAGTATTTTCCCTGCCTTGGTGGGCAATAAAAACGTTTCAGTTGTTTTAGCAACACTCGCTGGATCAACTAATAAACGTGGCTGTGGAATAACCGGCAAAATAGCACACGGCTCGGTGGCCAAGGCCACAAAACGTTGCACCGTTTTAGTCAAAAAATCTTTATTAAGCTTGCGTGCATTATTCAACAAACCCCAACGCATCTCACCTAAATAACCGGTTCGTTTCGGTATCCTAGCAAAGTAAGGAACTAAGGCCGATTTCCATGAATTTGGCAATACAATCGCTTCGTCATAAGCCTCATCACGTAGCGATAGGCCCAAGTTTTTACGACCCTTGAAATTAAACTGCCCATGTCCCATTGGCATAACAATCGCTTTACGTACTTCAGGCATCCGCTCCATCAACGCTAACGACCATTGAGGTGCTAGCACATCAATCGAACAGTTCTTATGCCGCTCTTTTAAGGCCATAAATAGGCTCTGCGCCATCACCATATCGCCGACCCATGAAGGGCCCACGACTAGTATGCGATAAGGGTTACTCACCTCTATTTATACGTAAGTTAACCAATCACTATGCTGAGCGGAGCGACCTTGAACGGCATCAAAATACATTGTTTGTAAGCGCTCGGTAATTGGACCACGCCCGCCATTACCAATGGTCCGGTCATCCACTTCACGAATAGGGGTTACTTCGGCGGCTGTTCCGGTAAAAAACGCTTCATCGGCCACATAAACTTCATCACGTGTAATTCTTTTCTCAACAACTTCTAAATTACACTCTTCAGCCAGTTGGAAAATGGTTTCGCGCGTAATCCCTTCTAATGCAGAGGTTAGGTCGGGCGTAATTAACTTACCATTGCGAACAAGAAAGATGTTTTCACCGCTGCCTTCTGCCACATAGCCTTCGTGATCGAGCAACATCGCTTCATCGTAACCGCATGAAATAGCTTCTTGCAGCGCCAAAATAGAGTTCATATAGTTTCCATTTGCTTTAGCTTTGCACATCACACTATTCACATGGTTTCTGATATAGGAAGACGTACGAATTCGAATACCTTTTTCTATACCATCTTCACCAAGATATTTACCCCATTCCCATGCTGCAACCATGACGTGAACTTTCAGACTATCAGCACGAATACCCATCCCTTCAGAACCATAAAAACACATCGGACGCAAATAAGCAGACTTTAACTTATTTTTAGCCACCGCCTCGCGCTGCACCTGGTTTAGCGTAGCTTTATCAAACGGAATTTGCATATTTAAAATATGAGCCGAGCGGAACAAACGGTCAGTATGATCCTGCAATCTGAAAATAGCGGTGCCTTCATTTGTTTCATAGGCACGTGTGCCTTCAAACACACCCATACCATAATGCAGAGTATGCGTAAGCACGTGGACTTTGGCGTCGCGCCAATCTACCCATTCACCGTCCATCCAGATGACGCCATCTTTGTCATCCATTCCCATAGTTAACTCCTAATTTATTTGTGAAACTAAACGACCATTCGTTTAGTTATTTATCATTATTTCATCCCAAACTAACGCCACCTGCCGAACCTGCTCTTCAACCACATCAACTGGTACCATTGTTGGCTGTTCTGCTAATGAAGCATGATGCGAGGCTTCTCGATAGGCTTTGTATGCCCCATCAAGATTCTGCTGTTGTAACGTCGATAAGAAACCAATCTTGTTCAATTCATGTAACAGACGAATATTGTCTGTATACGTTAATAGACTGTCATGTTCATTAGCATTAGCCAATACACCGAATTGTACAATAAACTCAATATCGACAATACCTCCAACACCATGTTTAAGATCAAAAAAGCCCTGCTTTTTAGTCAGTAACGTTGAACGCATTTTTTCTCGCATTTCAACCACCTCATTTCTCAAGGTTGTTATATCTCGTCGAAGCCCTAACACCTCACTTCGAATCTTGTTAAATCGCTCAGCTACGTCAGAACACCCAGCAACAAATCGCGCACGTACTAGAGCCTGATGTTCCCACGCCCATGCGTTTTTTCGCTGATATTGCTCAAATGATGACTCACTGCTAACTAACAGACCAGAATTTCCATTCGGCCGCAGTCGTAAATCCATTTCATACAATAAACCAGAAAAAGTGCGCGTTACCATGTAAGTAATAATTTTTCGCCCCAAGCGCATATAGAACTCACCCAATGAAATCGCACGATCACCCACTGTCATCTCATCTATTTGAGCCTCTTTATGCAAAAAAACCACATCAAGATCTGACCCAAAGCCCAGCTCAATACCCCCCATTTTTCCAAAGCCAATCACCGCAAAACCACTCACCGACTGCGCGCTTGCATTCGCGGGCGTTCCATATTGTGCGCAGATCGATTTCCAACTCAATGTCACCACTTTTTCAACAATGACCTCTGCTATCTCCGTCAGTTTATCGCTCACCACCATGACCGGCAAAGTACCTGTTAAATCTGAGGCGGCAACATGTAAAACACTGGTCTGCTTAAACAACCTTAATGCTTCCATCTGAGCTTCAATATCGTCCGAGTCTATAGATAATAAGGCATTATCTAAATCAGCTTGAAGCTCATCTTTTGACGGCACCTGATATAAACTATGAGGATCAATCAATTCATCCAATAGAATGGGCGATCTTGTCACCTGCGTTACAATCCAAGGGCTCAATATCGCCAACCGAGTTAACTGATTAAAGACACTTGGGCTTTCAACCAAAAGAACTAAGTACGCAACACGGTTACAAATCTTTTCAAGCATAGCCAGAAAAATGAGTACTGTTTTTTCTTCTGGCTCCACTATGAGCAAACGCTCTAACAACATGGGCAATAACCGAACGATGTATTGCCGACCTTTCTCCTGTAATTGTCTAACCGGATAACTGTGGCAAAAATGGATAATGCCTTTTCGCGTTTCCTCACTCACTGAGCCACCTTTGGCGGCTAAAAAGCTATCCAGCCCTTCCTCAGTTAAGTCTAACCAGTCGGTATTATCAGTTTGTTCGCTAGGCTCATCAAAATCGACCAGCCTGTCAAAATATTGATGTACTCGCTTCATCGTTTGTTGTGTTTTTTCAAGCAGCTCAAGCCAGCTTGAAAAGCCCATTGAAAGTACTAGCTGCAGTTGGTTTTTAGTATCGGTGGGTAAATCATGTGTTTGCCGATCATCTATCTCTTGAATATGATTTTCTAAACGACGTAAGTAGCGATAATCTTCGCTAAGTTCTTGCGCTGCTAATGGTGAAATTTGATTCCTATCAGCCAATAAGCCTAACACTTTCAAAATACCACGCGCTTGCAACGCTTTATCCCGACCACCTCGAATCAGCTGGAACGCCTGGCCAATAAATTCAATTTCCCGAATACCACCCGGCCCTAATTTAACATTATGCTCAACACCCTTTTTTTGTAACTGCGCTTCAATCTGTCGCTTCATCACGCGAATAGAGTCGAACACGCCATAATCTAAATAACGGCGAAAAACAAAGGCCTTTATCATCGTCGTAAGTTCAGCCTTACCTTCTTTACTTCCGGTTATCAGCCGTGCCTTCACCATCGCATAACGCTCCCACTCTCGCGCATGGCTTTGGTAATAAATTTCCATGGCATCGTGGTTTAGCACTAATGCCCCACTTTCACCAAAAGGGCGTAACCGGGTATCTACGCGAAAGACAAAACCATCCACTGTAACCTTGTCTAGCAAGCGAATAACCATTCTGCACATTTTAGTAAAGAACTCTTCATTACTTGTAGGCCGTGTACCATCGGTTTCACCCCTTGATGGGTAACAAAATATAAGGTCTATATCCGAGGAAAAGTTAAGCTCCTTCGCGCCCAGTTTCCCCATACCAATCACTATTAACTGCTGCTCTTTGCCTTGCTCATCACGGGGAATACCCGAGCGTGCACAAGCCATCGAATACGCCCATTCCACTGCACATCGGATCAACGCATCAGCCAATGCAGACAAATACTGCAAAATTGAATCGACCTCAGCGCCAGCGAGATCAAGCCAAGCAATCTGTAACATGTATTGATTGCGAAACTGGCGAAGCAGGGGCATCATAGTCGCTTCATCAGTAACTCCATCGACCCTGCCCGTTAACTCTTCAAATAGGCTATCGACACACCAGTTAATTGGGTCTACCCCTTGCAATAGCTTCTCGCTTATCTCAGGAAAGCGTACTGCTTGGCGTTGAATAAACGAACTACTCGCCAGAACTCGGCCAGCTAAATGAGCATCCATTTCTGCAAGCCTACGTTGATCAAATAAATCCGGCAGCTCACTGACCATATGCGTTATATCTGCATGTAATTCGCTAGGCAATTGAGCCAATAATTCACTACTGTCTAATATTGTCATAAAGTTACTTTAATCGTAAATATCTCTGTCATAGTCTAATATCATATCCTTTCTATAAATTTAGTCTAAAATCATTGTACTTCTTTGCGCCCTGGTTTATAACGGAGTAATAAATCAAAACTCAATAAAATCAATCATCTATTGAGAATCTTGTCATTTATAAGGTTACCCACATGATCACTACATTAGCTGTACAGGTTGCTAAAAAAACCACTCAAAACTGTGCCGCTGCGTTATGGCACCTTAAACATAACTAAGCCAATGAAAGACGATATGTTTAACCAAAAGGGTTTCTTAATAAATGAACAAAAGCCTCTTTCTAACCCTTCGTCAACCGTTAAGGCTCAAAAGAAACTGAAAGACCAACAGGCTCGCATTAATCAACCAGAAAAAGAGACTTCAAACATTAAAGAAAAACTAAGCATCGAGAGAGATTTTCTTCAAGCAACGATGGAGTCAGTGCATGAAGGCGTTATCGTTACCGACCTCAACGGTATCATTCACTATAGCAACCCCGCTGCCCATAAGTTATTAAACACTCAACAAAAAGACTGTACCCACCAAGCTATTGATGAGGTTTTAATATTAAAAACCAATGAATCGTTGCCCATTGAGTTGGTTAATATCAATAAAGAAACGTTGGAAGCAAAACAACAAGTTGCTTTTATTGAGCACGAAGATGGCAACAAATCCACGATTGAGTGGTCTCGCACTTTTATAACCAACAAAAATGCCGAACGTTTAGGGCTTGTCTTTACTATTAACGACATCACAACGGCTTATCATTTAACCAACCAATTAAAGCATCAAGCCTCTCATGACACCTTAACCGGCTTATTAAACCGTGGTGAATTTAGCCGCCGCTTAGCAAACTGCCTATCTGCAACTCAAGAAGCCAATATTAGGCATAGCCTGATCTTTATAGACCTCGATCAATTTAAAATAGTTAATGACACCTGTGGACACCAAGGTGGAGATCAATTACTCAGGCAACTCTCCTCCATTCTTTCGCCTTTAGTCCGAGGACGAGATACCTTAGCGAGACTTGGTGGCGACGAGTTTGCCATTTTATTGGAAGCGTGCCCGAAAGAGGCTGCACTTAAAGTGGCTAACGACGTCTTATCCACCATACAAAAGTTTCGTTTCACCTGTGATCATAAAACGTTTAATATCGGCGCCAGTATGGGCATTGCACACTTTTCTTCCGGATTACAATCTGAAAGTGACCCACTAACAGTCGCTGATGCTGCTTGCTATAAAGCAAAAGAAGAAGGTAGAAACTGTATTATAGAAATGGATATCTCAAATGTTCAGCAACAGCCGGGCATACCTCAACACCAAATGCAATGGCTTAACAAGCTAAACACTGCGCTCGACACCGACCAATTCATTCTCTATCAACAAAGAATAGCCCCAACCAACCCTGGTAGTAACCAATCTTTACATTACGAAGTCCTACTCAGAATAAAAGATAATGAAAGACTCATCAGCCCCGGCGCTTTCTTACCACCAGCTGAACGTTACGGGCTGATACACCGAATTGATCATTGGGTCATTAAAAACACATTGGCATGGCTGTCTGAACACCCTGATGTGTTAGCGAAAACAAAATTATGCAGCATTAACCTATCAGGCCTATCGTTGTCAGACGAGGATCTTTCCCATTATGTCACTCGATACCTCAAACAATATGCGATTGATTGTAAAAAAATATGCTTTGAAATAACCGAGTCATCGGCCATTCAAAACTTATCGTTGGCATTTGAGTTCATACACAATATGCACGAGTTGGGCTGCTCTTTCTCATTAGACGACTTTGGTACGGGCATGTCATCCTTCTCTTACCTTAAGCAATTACCCGTTAATCATTTAAAAATAGACGGTAGCTTTATTCGTCATATTGAGTCAGACCCCATTGATTTAGCGATGACCCGCTCCATCAATGAAATTGGTCATGTTATGGGCATGAGTACAATTGCTGAGTTCGTTGAAAATGAAGAAATTTTTCAGCTGCTTAGGCAACTCGGGGTAGATTATGCTCAAGGCTACCACATAGCTAAACCCGCACCCCTAGATGAACTGCTTGATCACCTAACTTAAAGCCTTACTATTTTTAACCGCAGCGCATTGGCAATCACTGATACAGAGCTTAAACTCATCGCTGCGGCGGCAATCATCGGCGACAATAAAATCCCTAAGAAAGGGTACAACACGCCTGCTGCAACCGGCACACCTAAGCTATTGTAAAGAAAAGCAAACACAAGGTTTTGCCTGATATTTTTCATCGTTGCTTTACTCAATTTACGCGCGCGGACGATACCTCTCAGATCACCTTTAACCAGTACAACACCGGTGCTTTCAATAGCAATATCCGAACCGTTGCCCATTGCAATACCTACATTTGCTTGCGCCAGCGCGGGGGCATCGTTAACACCATCCCCAGCCATCGCTACCACATGGCCATCAGCTTGAAGACTTTTAATAACATCCGCTTTTTCTGCCGGTAAAACACCCGCTTTAAATTCATCAATCCCCAACTGATTGGCTACCTGCTCAGCTGACGTCTGCTGGTCACCCGTTAACATCACGACTTTTACACCAGCTTGGTGCAGTTGATCTATCGCCTCATGTGTTGAAGGCTTTATTTCATCCTTTAATAAAAACACTGCACAGGCCTGATCATTTACCGCCATATACAATAAAGTTTCTCCTGCACTGTTATCAGATAACGACAAGCTATTAAAATCACCCGTATCGATCCCGTTATCATCCAGAAAACGTTTATTCCCTAACAATACAGACTGCTGATTAATCTCACCAGACACTCCTTTTCCAGTAGTAGCATTAAAATCAACCACCTCAAGCAGAGTTAACTCTTGCGCTGCATTCACAACCGCCTCCGCCAGTGGATGTTCACTGACTTTTTCAAGGCTTGCCGCCAATAAGAGCGCCTCATCAGTCGTCATCTTCCCTAGTGTTTTGATACCCGTTACACTGGGCTTCCCTTCTGTTAATGTGCCGGTTTTATCAACCACCAAGGTATCCACCTTTTCCATCAACTCTAACATTTCAGCATTTTTGATTAACACGCCCATGTTCGCACCACGTCCCATACCCACCATAATCGACATCGGTGTCGCTAAACCTAGGGCACACGGACAGGCAATAATTAACACCGCAACGGCATTAACAACAGCCAAACTTAGCGCATATTCGGATGCCAAGGCATACCAGGCAAAAAAAGTCACCACAGAAATACTAACAACAATCGGGACGAACCACGACGCTACAACATCCGCCACACGCTGAATCGGCGCACGACTACGCTGTGCCTCGCTAACCATATGAATGATTTGTGACAACAACGTCTCATTGCCCACGTGCTGCGCCGTTAAGGTAAAGCTGCCAGTGCCATTAACTGTACCGGCAATAACTGAGTCTCCTGCTGTTTTCTCCACCGGCACAGGCTCACCGGTGACCATCGACTCATCTATTGAGCTACCGCCATCGAGTAAAACACCGTCCACAGGCACTTTATCGCCTGGGCGAACACGCAGCACATCACCGACAACAACATCTTCTAATAAAATTTCCTCTTCATCGCCATGCCCATTCACCCGTCGCGCTGTATTAGGTGATAGCCCCACCAACAAATGAATTGCTTTGTTGGTTTGACCGCGTGCTTTTAATTCCAACACTTGACCCAACAATACCAAGGTAATAATCACTGCAGCCGCTTCAAAATAGACAGCAACAACACCCTGTGCATTGAACATTGAGTCCGGAAAGGCATTAGGGAAGAACACCGCCACGAGGCTATACAGCCAAGCGACGGTTACACCCAAGCCGATCAAGGTGAACATATTAAGGTTCCATGTTTTTATCGACTGCACGGCGCGTTCAAAAAACGGCCAGCCCGCCCATAATACAACCGGGGATGCCAGCAGTAGCTGAATCCATTGCCATGTTTTGGCCGATAAAAATGATAAAAACAAATCCCCTACCACCATTTCTGACATGGCTATAATAAATAACGGCACCGTAAATATAAGACTAAAAGTAAACCGTCGACTCATATCATCTAATTCTGGGTTTTCCTCTTCCAAAACCACCGTTCGCGCTTCTAAAGCCATACCGCAAACCGGGCATGAACCCGGTGACTCTTCCACCACCTCTGGATGCATAGGGCAAATATACTCGGTCTTTTTAGATGGAGGTACAAAGGCTTCCGGCTCCAATGCCATACCACATTTTGGGCAAATATCTGGGCTATCACTTTCAACACCCGGACACATTGGACAGATATATTTAGCCCCTAGAGCAGCAGTAGGTTCAGGTCGTGCTTGACCCGACAGGTACATGTCTTGATCTTTGTTAAATTTTATCAGGCAGCCTTCACAACAAAACCCATACCATTGGCCCTTATATTCCGTCTGGTACTGAGTATCTTTAGAAACATCCATGCCACATACAGGGTCTTTATGGCTCATTCCCTTCTCCTGTTGAGCTTCATGACAACAATCATGCATGTTAGCAACTCCTCATAAAAAAACTGATCAAGATTATTTATAAACTATATTCACACATCTAAGGCTTTAGCGTTCTTCCAGACCACAAGCCCTGTTGCGATAATAATGACATGAATAACCAGCGTAATCAGTGCCACAACAACATCCTCATGGTTCATCGCACTGTAGATATCCCAAATGCCAAAGATCGTTTCTGTGATAAACACCACAGGAATCAACGCAGGATAGTAGCGCATTGGGTTTCGTGCGCCAGCAATCAACACCACGCCTATTGCTGCTAAACCAAGCCCTACAATCAACCAAGCATCTAGCAACAATTGAAATATAACCTCATCTTGATATAGCTCAACACCTGGATACATCAAAGGTACTTGCGGCCCCCAAAGGCTTGGCCACAATAACACCAAGTTTAATATATAAAAAATACCAATACCGACCATCCAAACTTTTAAGCCTTTCATCAGATTGCTCTCCTAGATTTTGATTAATTTTTTAAAGCACGAATACACTAGCATTTACTTAACAATAATCAAAGAACGGCGTTACAATAAAACTAAGCATATTGATGCTTTTAGTAGACAATGACCCACATTTATTTTGGGATTTTTAACTAACGATAATTATAAGGAATAACACGTATGAAACTTTATTACTCCCCAGGATCATGTTCTTTATCTCCACATATTGCTATTCATGAAGCAGGTTTAACAGCTAAAACAGAGCTAGTAAAAGTAGACTTGCAATCACACACTCTCGAGAATGGTGATAACTATCTTGACATTAACCCTTGCGGTTATGTGCCTGCGTTACAGCTTGATAGCGGTGAATTTTTATTCGAAGGTCCTGCTATTGTGCAATACATCGCAAGCTTAGCACCTGAAAAAAACCTAGCACCTGCTGCTGACACGTTTGAACGTGCAAAGTTACAGCAATGGTTAAACTTTTTATCAACAGAATTACATAAAGGACTTGCGCCTTTATTTAACCCTGCTCTTTCTGATGATACAAAAGGTGTTTTTATTGAAGGTTATAGCAAGCGCCTAACTCAATTAGTTGAGTCAATGGGTGATAGTGAGTACCTAGTAGGTGATCAGTTCTCAGTAGCAGATATCTACTTATTCGTTATCTTAAGCTGGCACCCATACTTTGAATTTGATGCCTCACCTTGGCCATCACTTAAAGCATTCCAAGAGCGTATTGGCTCTCGCCCTGCTGTACAAGAAGCACTTAAGCATGAAGGTTTAGCTTAAGTCTTAAGCAAGTAATCGAGGTGCCCATAAGGCACCTCGGTTATTTCATTACAATTTAACGCAAACATTCCGTGTTTCAGTATAAAACTCTAAGGAATGAACACCACCCTCTCGTCCAATACCTGATTGCTTAGAGCCACCAAAAGCGGTTCTTAAATCACGTAAGAACCAGCTATTAATCCAGGTAATACCCACATCAATTTTGGCAGCCACGCGGTGAGCGCGTGACAAATCCCGTGTCCATACGGTTGTTGATAAACCATATTCTGTATCATTGGCCCAGTTAATCACTTGTTGCTCATCGTCAAATGGCGCAATGTGGCAGCAAGGACCAAAAATTTCTTCCTTCATGACCGTTGCATCTTCTGCAAGCCCTGTCCAAATGGTTGGCTCCACCCAAGCACCCTCTTTTAATTCTTCTGGCATGCTGGGAACGCCACCTCCCGTGACAACTGTTGCGCCTTCCTCAACTGCTTTTGCATAATAAGACAGTACCTTTGCTTGATGCTCATGGCTAATCATTGGGCCAAAATTACAGTTTTCATCATCCGGCCTACCGTGGCGCACTTTTTCGACTTTTTTCTTCAGTGCTTCCACAAATTTATCAAAAATGGGCCGCTCAACATAAACACGCTCCGTGCCTAAGCAGACCTGTCCAGAATTCAAGAATGAGGACTTGTATATCCCATCAACCGCTTTATCAAAATCACTATCTGCAAAGACAATACCCGCATTTTTACCACCCAGCTCAAAGGAAACATCTCGCATCCCCTCCGATGCGGCTTTCATAATGGCCGCTCCTGTAGTCGTTTCACCGGTAAAGGTAATAGCGTCTACCTTTGGATGATGTGTTAAATACTCACCGGCAGAGTCAGGCCCAAAACCGTGAACAACATTAAACACGCCTTTTGGTACGCCTACTTTATTCATGACTTCACCCAATAAAGTAGTGGTTAATGGCGTCTCTTCAGAAGGCTTAACCACCACTGTATTACCACAAGCCAGCGCAGGCCCTACTTTCCACGTCATTAACAAAAAGGGCGCATTCCAAGGCGACACCACACCAACAACACCTTTTGGTACACGAATAGCATAGTTCAGCGCACCTAAACCATCCGGCGTTGTGGTTTGAAATGACTCATTCGGAACATTCTTAATGACATCAGCAAAAATTTTAAAGTTTGCCCCGCCTCTAGGAATAAACGCATGCGTCATAATACTTTTAGGTTGCCCCGTATCTGCCATTTCCGCTTCTACAAAATCATCAAAACGTCGGGTAATCTCATCGGCAACACCATATAAAATCTCAACGCGTTGCTCCATGGTAAAAGCTCCCCATTCTCCATTTAAAGCGGCACGCGCTGCGTGGACTGCACGATCAACATCAACCTTACCCCCTTCAGATACCTGAGCAATAAGGCGCCGGTCAACAGGGGAGCGTTTTTCAAATGATTTACCGTCAACAGCGGATACAAACTCGCCATTTATGAAATGATTAATATGTTGCATATGCCTTCCTTAAATAGTTAACTGAATGATAAAATAATTTATTCTACCGTGGCTAAATACACCACGCATTGATCATCATCAATCATAGTCTTTAAACGACTTAAAATTAATGTCATCAAAACACAAGCTTATCTAAAATAAGCCAATATCTGAGTTTTAATACCTTACTTTAAAGCTTTAAACCCTGCATTATCAAACAACCTGTCGCTCAAATCTAACTAAAGATAGATTTTTCTTAAATTTTTGCTAACGGATATTTTTTAAACTACAATGACTTTAATCAATATTTTAGTCTAAAGAACTTAAAAATCACTTTTGGAGAACAGTAACTCATGAATGATGAGGAAAAAAACACATCTAATTGGTCTATCGATGAGATCAAAAAGTTAGTCAGCGATGAAAACGGAATTATAGATGCACGCATCTATAATGATGAGGCGCTCTATGAACTTGAGCTTGAACGTGTATTCGCTCGTTCATGGATCCTACTTGGACACGAGAGTCATGTTCCTAATACCGGCGACTTCCTAAACACTTATATTGGTGAAGACCCTGTCATTCTAGTGCGGCAAAAGGATGCTAGCCTTCGTGTTTTCTTAAACCAGTGCCATCATCGAGGCATGAAATTATCCCGTGATGACGCAGGCAACGCCAAAGCATTTGTTTGCACATACCACGGCTGGGCTCACGACATTTCTGGCCAGTTAATTGATATCCCTTTCGAGAAAGAAGGCCATTGTGAACCCCTAGACAAATCAGAGTGGAGCCCCTTGCAAGCCCGTGTTGAAACCTATCGCGGACTTATTTTTGCCAACTGGGATGAACAAGCACCTTCGTTAGACGAATACCTATCTGACTCAAAACCTTATATCGATGTGATGTTTAACCGAACCGAGGCAGGCACAGAAGCCATCGGCGGCATTCAAAAATGGGTTATCCCCACCAACTGGAAATTTGCTGCCGAACAATTTTGTAGCGATATGTATCATGCTGCCACTATGTCTCACTTATCTGGTTTTACCGCTGGTTTACCTGAAGAGCTTAACTTGAACGATATTGATATCCCAACTCAAGGCAACCAGTTCCGCGCTAAATGGGGCGGTCATGGCACCGGGTACTATGTAGATCAACCCGGTCTTTTGCAGGGCATTATGGGCCCGGCCATTACTGAATATATTACCACCAGCCCGCAGGCCGAGATCGCTTCAAAACGCCTAGGTCCTATGTTTGGTCAACGTATGATGGGGCAACACATGACCATCTTCCCTACTTGCTCCTTTTTACCGGGCGTTAACACCATCCGTACTTGGCACCCTCGTGGCCCTAACGAAATCGAAGTATGGGCATTTATTGTGGTTGATGCTGATGCACCTGATCATATTAAAGAAGAGTTCAGAAAACAGAATATTCGCACCTTTTCTGCCGGTGGTGTTTTTGAACAAGACGATGGTGAAAACTGGATTGAGGTTCAAAAGCTTTTCAGAGGCAATAAGGCTCGAAAAACTAAGCTTAATATGCAAATGGGGTTAGGTGACTCAACTACCGATCACCCTGACTTCCCTGGCCGCATTAGTGGTGTTTACAGTGAAGATGCCGCTCGTGGCATGTATCAGCACTGGTTAAGAATGATGACTGAGCTCAGCTGGGACACCTTAAAACCTTAACTTTAAGAGCTGATCTTAACCTAAAAATTACTTTTGGAATCGACTATGGCCTCACCTATTAACATTAAAGAAATTATTTCAAGCCCTGCGGCTGACCTTGCACTACAAAACGAAATTGAGCAGTTTTATTACCGCGAAGCGCTACTATTAGACAACATCAAATACGAAGATTGGTTTGCCTTATTAGATGACGACATTCACTATTATATGCCCATTAGAAGAAACGCTATGCAACGACGTGGACGCGCTCGAGCTAGTGATTTAGTTGAATATACTAACCAGCATGAATTCGCTCATTTCGATGAAGACAAAACCACAATGAACGGACGTTTAAGAAAGCTTCTCAGTGACTTTAGTTGGTCTGAAAACCCAGCTTCGCGAACACGTCACACCGTTTCAAACGTGATTATTACCGAAGGTGAACAGAAAGACACCTTCAATGTTTGCTCATCATTTATTGTTTATCGAAACCGCTTAGAAACGCAGGTGGATATTTTTGCAGGCGAACGTCACGACGTGCTGCGCCGCTCAGATAATACATTAGGCTTTAAAATAGCCAAACGTACCATTTTAGTAGACCAAAGCACCATCCTATCAAACAATATTAGTATCTTTTTCTAGTTAGATAGAAACCAGACTACCATGAGGTTGTTGCCAATATTCGCAGCGACCTCATGGCATAATAAACTCTGCTCTAAAATACCCTTGATCCAAAGAGTAGCCGAACCGACAGCCAGATTCTTTCGGCCTTAGCGCATCACCACTAAACCCTCATATACCTGCCACAGCAACCGCTAACGAGCCAAACATTAGCAAACCGCCTGCTAGTCGACTAATTAATTGTTTACGCGTCAGTTTTTCCATTTGGCTCAAACCAAACCGGGCTAATACATAAACCACACCTACGGCAATAAAGCCTCTTGACGCTTGCACAATATTTATCATCGTTGCCTCTTCCGATAACTTAAACGCATACATCAAAATAATAAGCCCCATGAAGTGCGCTAACGCATATATAAGCAATGATTTACCAAACGGTTTTGAAACCTTCCAGTCATTTTTAAACAAAATTGGTGAAAGTGGCATTAATAATACGGCTGGAACAACAAAAACAAACACCGCCAATTCCAACCCCCCCATGCCATTTTTCAATACATGGACGACAATTATATCGGCCAAGGCAAAGAAGAAACACGTTAACAATACAAAGAACAATGCCAACGGCGAGCCATGTAATTTACCGTCATTTAAAAAAAACAAACTAACGAAAGCACCTAGCCCTGCAAGATAGACACTCGGCGGATAGGTTTGTTCAAAAAACAGTACCGACAAGCCAGCCACTGCAAAAATTTTACAGCCCAACATCGGCACTACAAATGACGCATCACCATGCCGCATTGCATTGAGATAACTTGTTTGTCCCAATAGCACGAGCACACACATCGATAAGACTAGCCAAAACTGCTCCCATAATTGTGCTAAATCAACAAACGGCAATAATAGTACCGCTAGAAACCCCACTGCATACTGACTGTAAAAAGCTAACTTTTGGCGATTCAATGAATGCGCTAAGAACTGTTTAGTATACGTAAAGCTAAACGCATGAAAAACAGATGCCAGCAATGTTAGCCAGACATAGGAGGGGATAATTGATATCAAAATGATGACCTAGATAGGAATAAACCAGAATATTATTACAAGCTAATATAATACCAATATTCAGGCTCTGTATCAGCTTTATTAATGACAGTTTACCTTAACATCCGTATCAATATGACTGACTGTGATTCACTACTCATTCGCTAACACTTTTAATACTTAAACAGCATATACAAATTTATTTAATACGAACCAACCATAGCCACATTAGCCCATAACAACAAGGCGCTGGGTTAAATGAAAGAGCGACCTCCTTTAATATCACCTATCTCATTTAAATTTTTCATGGCGCATTAAAAAAGCTTATGAGCACATCACCCATAAGCTTTTTATAAAACAAGAAAAAAGGCTAATCCTTATTAAAGCGATCTAGCAAAGAGCCAGCAGCTGCCTTTAACAATAAGGTATCTGCTCCAATCAAGAAAAAACTAGCTCCCATTTGTTGGTAGCGCTCTGCTTGTTCAGGATCACCACAATAAACACCCACCGGCTTTCCAAGTTCATGAACACGCTTAATTGATCGCTCAACGACCTTACAAACTTCAGGGTGTCCAGGTTGACCTATATAGCCCATTGCAGCCGCTAAGTCTGCAGGGCCTATAAACACCGCATCTACACCATCAACTTGAGTAATCGCATCAAGATCCGCAATGCCTTCTTTACTTTCTAGCTGTAAGACTAAACAAATATTATCGTCTGCTTGTTGAAGGTAATCTTTGATGCTCCCCCAGCGAGTTGCTCGGGTCAAAGCCCCTCCCATACCTCGCACACCCTTCGGTGCATAACGTACCGCGTCGACTAATTGCTTCGCTTGCTCAGCCGTGTCAACCATAGGAATAAGCAATGTTTGCGCACCAATATCAAGCACCCTTTTAATATCGCCAACATTATGATCTTGCAAGCGAACAACTGAGTTAACGTCATACGCACTCATCGCTTGCAGTTGATGCATAATATTTTTGATATCATTCGGGCCGTGTTCGGCGTCGATCAACAACCAGTCAAAACCGGTCGTCGCCATCAGCTCTGCTGCCGTAGAATCGGCCAGTGCCATAAAGGCGCCCAGTTGTTTTTTATTCGCCTGTATCGACTGCTTAAATATATTCTTTGTCATCGGTAATGACATATTTCTCTACCTCTTAAATATTTAATTAGACGAAACGGAATCCAATGCTACCCAAAGTGCCAAAATCAGCATGAAAAGTATCTCCACGTTCGACTGACAAAAGGCGCGTAAATGAGCCACCTAATATCACTTGCCCCGGTTCCAGCGATATACCATGCGGAGCAAAACGCTTTGCCAGCCATACAATCCCATTACCTGGGTGATTAAGCACGCCCGCAGAAACGCCCGTTTCTTCGATTAAACCATTACGCGAAATGACACCACCTATCCATCTTAAATCAACATCCATTGGCTTTACTGGTCGGCCACCAGTAATTAAACCAGCACAAGCAGCATTGTCCGCAATAGTATCAAACACTTTGCGTCGTTTGCCGGTTTCTGGGTCTACACGTATTACCCGTGAATCAACTATTTCTACAGCTGGACAAACATAGTCAGTAGCTTTCAGCACATCCGTTAGCGTAATATCTTCACCAACAAGGCGTTTCCCTAAAACAAATGCTATCTCTACTTCAACCAACGGCGCAATAAAACGGTCAAATGGAATTTCAGAGTTATCTGAAAATACCATATCATCCATTAACGTACCGTAATCAGGCTCGGTTATTTGCGATGCCATTTGCATAGCACGGGATGTTAAACCAATTTTTCGCCCTACAATTTTTCGCCCTTGAGCCAACCTAATTTTTGTCCATTCAGCTTGGATGGCATAACCATCTTCAATGGTCATTTCAGGATACAGCTGAGAGAACTGCGGGATAGTCTCACCACTGGCTAGCGCTTTATCAAGCGCTAGCGCAGAGGCTTCTAATATTTTTTGGTCTAACACCTGATTTCTTTACCCAAGAAGTGAGACATAATAATTGGATACATACCGTCCCAACGTTGTGTTTGAGCCCAGTGACCACAACGATCCAATACATGTAGCTCAGCACGTTTCAAATGCTGTAAGAAGTACATGCTAGTTTCTAGTGGTACCACTTTATCTTGGCGACCGTGAATAATCGCCCATTCATGGTCCATAGAAGCAAGAATAGGTGGTGGAATAACGAGCACTGTATTCATCTCTTCATTCATCGCTTTAAACATAACTTCTTGGATAGGACGCATTTTAGGGTCCATTGCTTTATCAAAACGGTCTTGCATCACTGCTTCTAAATCTTCAAAGATACTTGGATCATAAACAAAGCTTTGAATTAACTCACGGTAACGCGCTTTTCTTGGATCATCATAAAAAGTCATCATACGTGTAAGCGTGGATGATTTTTCGAATGGCGCACCGATAGCGCCCATCAACATACACTTATCAAAACGATCTGGCATTTCAACAACACACTGCATAGCAAGGGCACCACCCATTGAATTACCAATAATATGTGTTTTTTCAATGCCTAATTCATCAAGCAAGCCTTTAATTTGCTCCACGCGATAGCCCATCCATCTAGCGATTTTTGTCGGCACTTCTTTCGGTAATTCTGATTGGCCGAAACCAATCGCATCCGGTGCAATCACATAAAAATCTTTTGCTAAAATAGGAGCACATTGCGCCCAATTTGACATCGCACTGGCTCCTGGGCCTGCACCATGTAATAACAATAGCGGTGGATTTTTAGGGTTTCCTGCAATAATACAATTACTTGCAAGCTCCCCTGAAGGGATCATTTTTTCAACCATTTCAAAACTCATATTTCTCTTCCTCTATATTAATTTATAAAAAACTTCTACAACTCTAAAAACGATGGCCCTTAAAAGGCCCATTAGTTTATTCACCACTATAAAATAACAGTATTCATTTAACGTCTGCTATAACACTGGTCCACCACGTTTAAGCCAATCTTGCATATCCCAATACTCACGCCACGAACTTATTTTGCCATTATTATCAAACTCAAATATACCTAATACTGGCAGTTCTTCCATCATCGTGCCATCTTTAAAAGCAAAGGTATCGACTCGTTCGGTTACAACACGCTTACCATCTGCCACCAAGGTTAATATTTTAAATTCAGTGCTTGCTGTCATCTTTAAAAAACCTTCTACAGAGCCTGCTATTTGCTCGCGGCCCTTTAATGGCCCTAGCGGTAAGTTATGGTAAACAGCATCATCACTCATTAACGATAAGATTGTATCCTGATCCATTTCATCCCAAGCCTCACAGAATCGCTTAACCGTTTCCTCATTATTGGTTACCAGCATGCCCCTCCTTCTTATTTATGAGAACCGCGCTTTTCATACCACTTAGGGCTAGCATTCAACATGCATGACACAAAACGCAGATGTTGGCGACTCAAAAGAAAACTAACACTTGTTATTTTTACAGATCGGCATAATGCTAACCACTTACAGCGACTAAATCAATGCTTTTTATGCTTGAGATTTAGTAAAAATCTACTCTTAACTTTAATCTAATTCTCAAGTCGAAGCAAAGCTAGTTGATTCTCCTCATTATTGTATTTTTTTTAAAACTTTGGCAGGCCATCATCATTCAGCTGTTCTTGTTTTAGACTGAGCTTTTAAAAAGCAATGTCAGCTATAGTTTCGATAGAACCAAGTTACCTATATGATCAACCTGACATTGCCAACCAGCGGCTAGGTACGTGGTTGCCACCTGTTCAACAATGAGCGCTTCCCCATTAATTACGTCATTCGACATTAACTCTTTTCGTTGGTAAATGTGCATTCCATCATCCATTTCAACAGGCACCTTACCGTCTTTATCACGTGAACACTGTTCAACTAACCTAGGCTTCGGCATTTCACCCGATAATGACACCCTCAGATTAACTAATTCAACGGCCAGCTCTAGATCATGCCCATAACGGCTCTTATGCATCGTATGAAAGTCTTTAATCACTGTCGCCGAATCACTCCATTGTATTGGCAACGTATACGACTGACCGACATACCTTAGATCAACCAGGTAGTTTATTTTTATATCGTCTAAGGACACGCCTTCCGCCATTAACTCTGCTTGGCCTTGCCTCACTAAAGTTAAAAAACCATGCTCTATTTGCTCAACAGCTACATCATCCAACCGCCCTAGTAAGCTTCGGGACAACTCACGCGAGCGTGGCGCTGCTAACATCCCAAAGGCAGACAGCACACCCGAGTTAACAGGGACTATGGCTGTTTGCATTCCCAAAGCCTCCGCTAAAGCACACACATGCAAACTGCCTGCCCCACCAAACGTCATTAAGGCATATGGCCTTGGATCAATACCACGCTGAATTGAAATAACACGTAACGCTCGTGCCATATGTTCATTCGCTAACTTAATAACCCCTTGCGCTGCCTCTTTAGGTTCACATCCCAAGTCTGCCGCTAAGCTCTCCATTGCTTGATTTGTCGCCTTTATATCTAAGGGCATATCACCACCAAGAAAATAACGCGTATTAATTCTAGCCAAATATACATTGGCATCAGTTACTGTTACTGCCTGCCCACCTTTGCCATAACAAGCTGGCCCAGGTGAGGCACCCGCAGATGCAGGTCCAACACACAGCAACCCACCTGCATCAACAGATGCAATAGAGCCACCGCCTGCACCAATGGTATGCATATCCACCATTGGAACCGCAACGGGATAACCCTCAATTTGCCCCTCGTTTGTTAACGCTATCGCACCATCTAATAAGGCCACATCCGTAGACGTCCCCCCCATATCCAACGTTAACAGACGATCAAACCCTGCTTTTTCACCTATGTGTAATGCGGCCATTAATCCACCAGCAGGGCCAGACAAAAGCATTCGAACCGCTTGTTTACCTGCCTGTTCTGCGGCTATCGTTCCACCAGAACTTTGCATCACAGAAACGGATGATGCTTTAACTGCTGCTCTTAGTCTATCTAGATAACCAATGACTAACGGCCCAACATAAGCATTCAACCAAGTCGCCATACCGCGTTCATATTCTTTATATTCAGCCAAAACCATCGATGAACGCGATACAAATAAACCTTCAGGCATGGCCGCCTCTAATCGTCTTTCTGCTGCATCATCTAAAAAAGAGAATAATAAATTAATCGCAACTGCTTCTGGTTCTGGTTCTAGATAATTTATTTTTGAAATCAATGTTGCGATCTGCTCATCGCTTAGCGGTTCAATCACTTCACCCTGCGCTGAGACACGCCCGCCCGTTTCCAAACACAAGTTTGAGGGCACCGGCGGCTCTTCCGGTTTTGGGTTTAAGTTGTAAAGCTCTTTCCTTGCTTGGCGACCTATCGTTAACATATCCGCTAAGCCATGGTTTGTCACAAAGCAGCAACGGACACCTTTTTTTTCTAATACAGCATTGGTCGCCACTGTTGATCCATGCACAATCAACAAACTTTCATTATCAACGCCTAAGGCATTAATGCCTTGCAAAATAGCTTTTTCAGGAGCCTCTGGGGTTGAAAGCACCTTATGAATACGCACGCCTTGATCGTCTATGTAAACAAAATCGGTGAAAGTGCCGCCAGTATCTATACCTAATAACATGAAAAAAGCTCAACCTTTTAAACCTGTATTTTTACATGCCTCTATAATAGATTCACCCCTATTTATCTGACCATCGTTGCTTGAAAGGAAGTCAGGCACATATTAGACTCCTTCGTTTAACCCCCTAAACTAAGATCACAGATACTAAATTTGATGAGCAGCCTAATAGAAGTTAACCATTTATCGCGTCAATTTGGTCACCATTGTGCTGTTGACGATGTAAGCTTTTCGCTTAATAAAGGCGAGGTTCTTGGCTTTTTGGGGCCAAATGGGGCTGGTAAATCAACCACCATGAAAATGATTTGTGGCAACTTAACACCCACCGTCGGTGAAATTAAAATTAATGGTTATGACATTATCGACCAACCCAAACTTGCCAAAGCTGAATTAGGGTTTTTGCCTGAAATACCCCCTGTTTATCCAGATCTGACGGTAGATGAATACCTGCGCTACTGCGCCAAACTGCATGGTTTACGTAAACACGCCATTAAACTCTCTGTAGAACGTGGAAAGCTAAAATGTGGTTTAAGCGACATGGGGCATCGTTTAATTGGCAATTTATCAAAGGGTTATCAACAACGCGTTGGTATTGCTCAAGCTATTTTACATAACCCATCGGTGATTATTTTAGACGAACCCACGGTTGGCCTAGACCCTATTCAAATTTTAGAAATTCGTGAACTCATTCGTGAACTTGGCAATGAACACAGTGTCATTTTATCCACTCATATACTGCCCGAGGTTCAGCATTCATGCAGTAGAGTACAAATCATTCATCACGGAAAACTGGTATTAAATGAGCCTGTTGAAGGCTTATCTCGCAGAATGACGTCTTCGAGCTTAATAGTGCGCTTTCGTCAACAACCGAACGAGGAAGTACTGCAAAACGTGCCCAACATAACAGCCCTTGAAGCCCTCGACACCGGGCAGTACCTGATTCAGCATACCCAAGGCACTAGTATCTCAGAAACGATAGTCGAGCTGTCGGTAACAAATAACTGGGGCTTGCTAGAGTTGACACCTCAGCAACACGATATGGAACAAATTTTCCTTTCACTCACTCAACATTCAAATAACCATGAATAGTTTCACGATTGCCAGCCGAGAACTGCGCAGTTTATTTCTGTCACCACTTGCGTGGACCATTCTCGGTGTTAGCCAGCTTATTTTGGCCTACATGTTTTTAACACAAATTGATTATTATTTAGCGATACAACCCAAACTTATTGGTATACCGGGTGCGCCTGGCGTAACCGATCTGATTGTCGCACCGCTGTTTGGTAATGCTGCTGTCATCTTGTTACTTATTATTCCACTGCTAACCATGCGAACCATCAGTGATGAACGCCGCAACAAAACCATTAGCTTGCTGTTTTCTGCTCCCGTCAGTCTAACTGAAATTGTGCTTGGTAAATTCCTTGCCATTTTTGCTTTCTTACTGATTATTCTTTTATCCATCACCCTAATGCCGCTCTCGTTATTGACTGTAGGCGAACTCGATATAGGCAAGCTTTTCGCCTGCCTGCTTGCCATGGTCTTACTGATGGCTTCGTTCAATGCGCTAGGGCTTTACATGTCTGCTATTGCCTCTCAACCAACGGTTGCAGCAATCGGAAGTTTTGGCGCTTTATTACTCTTATGGATTATTGATTGGGCTGGTAACAGCAGCAGTGTGCTTGAATATATTTCTATCATGCGACATTTCGAAAACTTACTACGCGGCTTAATACACTCGACTGATATTTTTTACTTTATTTTGTTTATAGCCGGGTTTTTAATTCTCAGCATTCGTCGATTAGATAACGACCGTTTACAAAAATGAAAATATCCCGCAAAGCACACCAATTTATTCGGCTGCAAAATGTCGTTTTCACACTTTTATTTCTTGGCGTACTTGGCCTACTCGCTTGGCTAAGCACACAATATACCGCCCAATTTGATTGGACAGCCAATAGTAGAAATTCGTTATCTACCCCGAGCATCCAATTACTGAAACAATTAACACACCCCATAGAGGTAGACGCGTACGCCACTGAAAATGATATTTTGCGCCAACAAATCTCTGAGCTTATTGATAAATACAGCCACCATAAAACAGATATTACATTAACCCTTATTAACCCCGATATACGCCCTGACCAAGCACGTGAAGAAGGTATCACCGCCGATGGTGAGTTAGTGATTCGCTATAACGGTAAACGCGAATCACTACAACAATTAAACGAGCAAGCCTTTACCAATGCCCTACAAAGGCTTGCTAATAGTGATCAGCGTTGGGTTGTTTTTCTCACCGGGCACGGCGAGCGCAACCCAGCAGGCCATTCAAATTATGACTTTGGCCTATTCGCAAACGAATTAAAAAACAAAGGCATTAATAGCCAAACCATTAATCTAATGGATACGCCATCCATACCAAACAATACATCCTTGCTCGTCATCGCTGACCCACAGGTAAATTACCTAGCCGGAGAAATCGACGTGATAAAACAATATCTTGCTAAAGGTCGGGCATTATTATTGTTGGGCGAACCTAATCAATCCGAACCTCTTAAGCCTTTAACAGAACTGTTAACGATTCAAATCTTGCCCGGCACTGTGGTCGATGCCACTACCCAAGTCTTTGGTATTGATGACCCAACCTTTGCCTTGGTCACCGCATACCCTAACCATTTAGCAACCAAACATTTAAAGGCTATGAGCTTGTTTCCAGGCGCCGCTGGGCTCAGTCTATTAGCTAACAGCCCTTATCAAGCCGCCCCCTTATTATCTACGCTGGAACGTTCATGGACAGAAACAGGTGATATTGAAGGGCAAATACAATTTGACCCCGATACGGATGAAAAGCAGGGCCCCATTACAATTGGTTATGCGCTGAATAAAAAAGATGACAATACCAAAGAGCAGCGCATTATTGTTTTGGGCGATGCGGATTTCTTATCCAATACTTTTCTTGGTAATGGCGCTAATTTAGACCTTGGTCTTAGCCTAATTCAATGGCTCAACCACGACGACTCCTTTATTGATATTCCTGCAAAAACAGCGCCCGATACCACACTAGAAATAAGCCAACAGTGGTCGCTTATTTTTGGTCTTGGGTTTTTGTTTCTGCTACCGGCCCTCTTTATCGTCAGTGGCCTGCTCATTTGGCTTAAACGCAAAAAACGTTAAGCTATGAAAAATCGTCTACTTATCAACTTGCTACTAATTACCTTAGTGGTCTGTCTAGGCATGATTGCGTGGCTAAAGCCCGGGCATGAAGCCCCTAAAAAAACCAACCTAGCTGGGTTAGACATCAACACTATTCAGCACATTAAGATCGAGCGAACAGCGGCTAATACCATCGAATTAAAGCGCCTACAAAACCAGTGGTACTTAACCCAGCCTGTCAACACACTAGCCTTAGCAGGCAAGGTAGAAAGGTTACTTAAAATATCTCAGATCAAACCAACCACTAGCTACCCATTAGAAAAACAGCCACTCAGTCAATTTGGCCTAGATACACCAACAGTTAAGGTCTCTTTTAACAAAAAAACACTCAATATTGGCAAAACAGAAAGCGTTCAATCACGTCGCTACGTCAGCAACGACACACAATTATTTTTATTAGATGACACTTTTTTACATCATCTAACCGCGCCTGTTGATGCTTATATTGACACTCGGCTGATACCCAATAACGGTCAGATTATTGGCTTAAAAACACCCGAGATAACGCTTCAACGACAAGAAGATAATACTTGGAAAAGTATCCAATCACCCACTGACGAGCTCTCATCAGACGCGGTTCAAATGCTTCTCGATGAATGGCGATTTGCCCGCGCTATTACTGTTACTACAAAATTCGACGCCACACCTACCGAGCAGATTATTATTTCTCTCTACGAGCAGCCAAACTTGATCTTTCATTTAATAAAGCAAAAAGACAGCGTCTTGCTAGTCTCCAATGATAAAAAACTTGCATATCAGTTTAGTGATACAAAATATAAGAAAATGACAACTCTACCGAGATTGGAGACACCCGATGCCTGAGTTACCAGAAGTCGAAACGACTCGTCGCGGAATTGCCCCTCATATTGAAGGCAAACAAGTTTCACAGGTCATTGTCCGACAAGCAAAATTACGTTGGCCCGTTAGCCCAGAAGTTTCCACCTTATTACCGGGTCTTTGCATTAACCATGTTAAACGTCGTGCAAAATACCTATTGCTTGAAACCGATAAGGGCACGTTAATTATCCACCTGGGCATGTCGGGTAGTTTACGCATCGTTCAGGCTTCAACGACACCAGAAAAACACGAACATATTGACATTATTTTTAGTAATAACACCTGCTTGCGCTATAAAGATCCGCGCCGTTTCGGTTCGCTGTTATGGTCAACAGATGTCATTGAAAATCACAAATTAATACAACACCTTGGGCCAGAGCCTTTATCCGACGCATTTAATATTGACGATTTTTACCCAAAGGCTCAATTAAAAAAAACACCCATTAAAAGTTTTATTATGGATGGGCAAGTCGTTGTCGGCGTTGGTAATATTTATGCTAGCGAAGCATTATTTCAGGCAGGCATTCACCCTAAACGTGCCGCTAATAAAGTTTCTAAAAAGCGCTTGATTAACCTCGTTTTTGCCATTAAAAAAATCCTAGCGCAAGCTATACAACAAGGCGGCACAACGTTAAAAGATTTTGTTAACAGTGACGGCAACCCTGGTTATTTTCAACAAACACTTAATGTTTACGGGCAAAAAGACAAACCTTGCCCAAGGTGCAAAACACCCATTAAACAAATCATTATTGCTCAACGATCGACCTTTTACTGCACCCACTGCCAACGTTAAATACTTGACGAGCTAACGCCTGCCAATAACGTTTTTTAATTCTTTATTAGGCATACCCTCCTAATTCCTATAGAGTTATAGCTCTAAAGGGAGTTTGCTTGTTTCAGTTAAAAAATAAATTCATTCAACAGTTATTCGGCAGTTTTATGGACCTGCTGCCAATTTTTTCAGTGGTTCTTTTTTTTCAGTTATTTATTCTGCGCCAACCCATCCCCAATATAGCGGATATAGCTATTGGTACAGCTTTTGTTGTACTCGGCTTAACGCTGTTTATTCAAGGTCTTGAAAAAAGCCTATTCCCCATTGGTGAGACCATGGCCTATGCGTTTGCTAAGAAAGGTAGCTTATTGTGGTTACTAGTCTTTGCCTTTTCATTAGGCTTTGGCACCACTGCAGCCGAACCCGCCTTAATTGCTGTTGCCGACGAAGCAGCACGTATTGCAGCGGAAGGTGGCATGATCGAGAAAACTAACAAAGCAAAAGAATCTTATGCTTTTGGTCTTCGGTTTACCGTTGCCTTCTCTGTGGGCTTTGCCATTTTGTTAGGGGTACTAAGAATTATTCGTGGCTGGCCTCTGCATTATTTGATTATTCCAGGCTATATCGGCGTTGTGGTGATGACTTTTTTTGCACCCGAATCAATTATCGGTATTGCCTACGATTCAGGTGGCGTTACTACGTCTACTATCACAGTCCCCTTGGTAACCACTCTCGGCGTTGGCTTAGCCTCAGCCATTCAGGGCCGCAACCCAATGACTGACGGTTTTGGCTTAATTGCCTTTGCATCACTCACCCCGATGATTTTTGTGATGGCATACGGGGTCATTTTATAATGATATTGCTGGCGGAATTGTGGAGCACTTTCTTAAGTACCTTACGTGATGTCGCGCCAATTATTTTTGTTATCCTTTTCTTTCAATTGGTCATTATCCGACGACCATTTAGTCATTTGAAAAACTTAATAACCGGAATGGTTTACGTAGTCCTAGGGATGACTTTCTTTCTTGTGGGTTTAGACAAAGCCCTTTTTCCTTTAGGCACCAGCATGGCCGAACAATTAACCAGCCATGACTTCATCAACCCAACAACCGATCAACGTATTTCTATTGCTTGGCAAGACTATTATTGGGTTTATATTTTCGGGGGCTGTATTGGCTTTGCTACAACATTAGCAGAACCTGCTCTTATTGCTGTTGCTATCAAAGCTCAACAAATTTCTGGTGGTACTATTAAAGCTTGGTACCTAAGGTTGGCTGTGTCTATTGGTGTTGCAGTTGGTATTTCACTAGGGACATTTCGAATTGTAAGCGGCATTGATTTATATATGTTTATTATTGCTGGCTACGTCGTTGTCATTATCCAGACTATTTTTTCACCAAAACTCATCATTGGCCTTGCTTATGATTCAGGTGGCGTTACCACATCAACCGTCACCGTACCGCTAGTTACCGCATTAGGTATCGGTTTAGCTTCAAGCATTCCTGGCCGAAACCCATTGATGGATGGTTTTGGCCTTATTGCCTTTGCCAGCCTATTTCCCATCATGACTGTGTTAGCCTACGCACAATTTGCTGAGTGGATAAATCATCGCGCACAACTTAAACAAGCAGACCAAATAGGAGAATAAAATGCACTTTAAACTCATTATCGTCTTTGTTGATGACAACAAAACTGACAAAGTCCTTAAAGCGGCTAGAGAAGTAGGCGCCACCGGCGCTACTATTATCAATAATGCACGCGGCGAAGGTATTAAACAGCAAAAAACATTCTTGGGTCTAAATTTAGATACTCAACGAGATGTTTTGCTTTTCTTGGTCGAAGAACATTTAAGTCGAAAAATTATCGAAGAGGTATCACGAGCGGGTTTATTCGATGAAGAACCGGGCAGCGGCATCGCCTTACAAATAGATGTTGAAGATGCTATTGGCGTGCTACATCAAGCAAAAAAAATTACCCAATCAATAGAGACAGAACTATGAATGATGCAAAACTTATCACCGTACGCGATGTGATGAAAACCGAGTTTTATATGATTGATGGAACAGCCACCATCACAGAAGCTATTAGAATGATGAAAAAAAATAAAACCTCGGTTTTATTTGTCGATAAATTTCACGAACATGATGAGTATGGCGTGATTAATGCGGGCATTATTGCAAGACTTGTTTTGGCAAAAGATAGAGCACCCGACCGTGTCAATGTATACGAAATAAATGAAAAGCCACTCATTAACGCACACCCCGACATGGATATTCGTTACTGTTCTCGTTTATTTGCGCGCTATAATTTGATGCGCGCACCGGTTATGGAACAAGGCAAAATTATTGGTGTTGTTAGTCCTATTCAGCTAGTGCTTGATGGTTTATGTGAAATTACTGGCATTTGTTAATTAGCCGTATAAAAAGCTCATCAAAAACGCAGCAACGCGATTTATTTTGCTGTGCTTAAAGGTACTGACTCAACAATAGCTGCCCCAGATCCTCTACGGTCACTGGCGGCAACAAGTTTATTAGACTTTTTATCCCACAAGACTGCGTGCATATTGCCATAATGCCTTCCAACAGACTTTAGTTTGTGGCCTTTTTCGGTCAACTCCAGCAAAGTTTCTGCTTTAAAAGTATCTGGCTCATGTTGAATAACATCCGGTAAGTATTGATGATGATAACGTGGCAAGTTGACCCAAGATTCAGGACTATGTCCTTGCTCGGCATCCAAAATACCCAATAACACCATACTAATAATTCGGCTGCCTCCTGGTGTACCCAAAACGCCCACTTTTTCCTCTGTTTCAATAAAAGTTGGAGACATGCTCGATAACATTCGCTTACCTGCTGCGATTGCATTTGCCTCTCCGCCCACCAAGCCGTATACATTTGGTGTGCCTGGCTTAATAGAAAAATCATCCATTTCATCATTCAACAAAACACCCGTCCCTTGAGGCACAAATCCAGAACCAAATGGGTAATTAATCGATAAAGTTGCCGCCACACGGTTACCCCTTTTATCGATCACAGAGAAATGCGTTGTATCATGTCCTTCAATTTCGTTTAAACCACTAATGTGTTGACTGGGTGTAACCTCATCTAGCCTTAAATCTTTAGATATAGTATGGGCATACGACTTTTCACTCAGCTCACTTACTGGCACGCTGACAAAATCACTATCGCCCATGTGTAATGCACGATCACGGTACGCTCGTTTCATTGCTTCAACCACAACATGAATTCGTGTGGCTTCGTCCATCGTTGACAAGTCATATTGTTCTAAAATATTTAGCGCAATAGACAACACCAATCCACCCGATGAGGGCAAAGCAGCACTGGTCACCTTGATATTTTTATAATGCGCAACCACCGGCAAACGCTCTTTCACTGTGTATCGAGCCAAATCCTCTTTGGTCCATATGCCCCCAGCTTGTTGCACACCTTTTACTAACTTATCTGCAAGCTCTCCACTATAAAACCCATCAAAACCTTGTGTTGCCAATAACTGCAAAGTATTAGCTAAATCGTTTTGTATAATGTTTGCGCCCAAGGCAGGTACCTTTCCATCACTTAGGAAAATAGCCTTCGCAGAGTCATTTGACGCTAAAACCGCCTGACGAAATTTAGCCAATCGCTGGTAATGCTCGTTAACTAAAAAACCGTCTTTAGCCAGCTTTATCGCCGGCTGCAAACTATCCGACAGTGCTAATACTCCATAATGCTTTGCTAAATGATCTAAAGCAGCTGGTAAACCCGGAATACCGGCAGCTAATGCCCCATCGACCGAGGCATTCTTAATTGGCTCACCCTGACTGTCTAAATACATATCACGTGTGGCGGCCAAAGGCGCTACTTCACGCCCATCTATCATCACTTGTTTACCATCATGTTGGCGATGTAATAACCAAAATCCACCACCACCCAGTCCAGAACCGAAGGGTTCGACAACTGCCAGTGCCGCACTAACGGCAATGGCTGCATCAAAAGCATTACCTCCTTGGTTGAGCACACTAAGTCCTGCTTGAGTTGCCGCCGGGTGTGCACTTGCTACTGCTTGTTGATGCAGCTGTGTGGCAGGGGTTGCATACGCTGTTATTGCAAATAAAATACTGGTGAAAAAAAGAATTTTTTTCATTTTTTTAATCCTCATTTGTCGCCATTAATTGCTGATATTTCAATAAAAGCTGATCGTTAGTTTCTTCGTTATTCGGATCTTTTGGTATACATTCAACGGGGCAGACTTCCACACACTGAGGCGTATCAAAATGCCCGACACACTCTGTACAAAGGTGAGAGTGTATTTCGTAAATTTCTTCGCCCATAAAAATCGCATCATTCGGGCATTCAGGTTCACATACATCACAGTTGATGCACTCATCGGTAATAATTAATGACATTTTTCTAATTCACCTTAGCTAAAATAGCTTTTTCAATCTCACGCGGAACAAAATCACTGACCTGCCCACCAAGCCGTGCAATATCGCGTACCAAGGTTGAGGAAACATCACACCAGTCAGGGTCGGTTGTTAAAAATACCGTTTCTAATGCTGGCATCATTTTTTTATTCATACCTGCCATTTGTGATTCATATTCAAAATCCGCAATGCTGCGAATGCCTCTAACAACAATATTGGCTTTATGTTCTTTTGCTAAATCAACCAGCAGGCCATCAAAAAACACCACGTCAATATTGTCATATTCACATAATGCTTGTTTTGCCATATCCAAACGCTCTTGGCTTTCAAATAAAGGTGACTTACCTGCACTTTTTGCAACCGCCACCACTATCGTATCGAATAATTTGCTGGCTCGCTGGATACTATTAATGTGTCCATTTGTCATCGGATCAAACGTACCAGGGTAAATTGCTTTTTTAATCATTTGCTTCTCGGTGATATAGGTAATAGGCCACTTGACCTGTTTTTTTTTGTCGGTGCTCTGTCCAGTTTTTTGGCAGAAAATCTAAATTTAGCGCGTTTTCGCATTCCAAATAAATAACAGCATCATCCGATAAGCAGCCACTTTCTTCAAGCCGTTTCACGCATTCACTAAGTTCACCTTGCTTAAACGGTGGGTCAAGAAAAACAACATCAAATAGCGCATCTGTTTGTTTACGCTTATCGTTTAAAACATCCAACGCCATTCGTTGCATTAATTGAATATTATCTGCTTTTATCAGTTCTTTATTCGTCCTTAGTGCCTTTATTGCCTTAATATCTTTTTCCACCATTAAAACAGAACTCGCACCACGCGATGCCGCCTCAAACCCTAATGCACCACTACCTGCATATAAATCTAAACAATTAGCTTGCGGTAAGTAAGGTTGCAACCAGTTAAATAGCGTTTCACGAATTGGGTCTGTAGTTGGACGCAAACCGTCAATACTAGGAAATTCGAGTTTACGCCCTCGCCATTGTCCACCAATGATACGAACACGGTTTCCCTTAGCAGCCATTAATCTTTTTGTACGACAGATTGGCCAGCAGTTACCATGACCATTTTTTCCATCTTCAGATGTCTTTGGAAAGCTTGTTTTATTTGCTGCTGTGTGACCGCTTCTATTTTCTGCATATAGCTATTTAAATAATTTAAGGGCGCACCACTAACAACGATTCTCACCACATTTCCTAACAATTTTTTATTGCTGTCTAACTTAAGCGCGAAGCCCCCTATGATATTTTTCTTAGCGGCCATTAGCTCTTCATCTGTTGGTCCGTCCTGTATAAAAGTTCGCAACGTTTGTTTAACAGCCATTGACGCTTCCTTTGCTTTTTCATTACGTGTCTGTAGGCCCATTACAAATGGCCCCTTTTGAATCATCGGGTGAAAATAACTGTAGGCACTGTAGGCCAGCCCTCTTTCTTCACGAATTTCTTTAACAATGCGTGAGCTAAACCCGCTGCCACCGAGAATATGGTTACCCACATACAATGGAAAGTAGTCTGGATCATTATGCTGTAATACCGGCAAACCATACAGTAAGTGCGTCTGCTCAGATGGATATTCTAGATGAATAACCTTACCTTTTTGCGGCGTCAGCACCGCTTCAATCGGCGCCGCTTTTTTACCCGCTAACAAATCAACCACCAACTCCTCCACCATGCGTTCGGCCTGATCACGCGAAATACCGCCGACTAAAACAACCGCAAGGTTATTGGCTACATAATACTGCCGATAAAACTGCTTTAAGTCGTTAACTTGAATCTCTTTCACCGTACTTTCGACACCTTGTATTGCATGCGAATAAGGGTGGTTTTTATATATTTCTTGGTAGAGCGCCAATTGCCCCAGTACTCCCGGTGACTCTTGGCGCTGCTTAATCCCCAGTAATGTACGAGCCTTAATTCGATTAAAGTCCTGCAGAGGAAAGCTCGGTTTGCTTAATACTGCTTTCAATAACTGCCACGAGGTTTGTAGCGCTTTTTCATCTGTTAAGCTTCGGTAACTAATTGTTGTTAAGTCACGCGATGTTGATGCGCTGAGTTGCGCCCCAACACTGTCTAGTCGCTCTGCAATATCTTGCGCATTAAGCCCCGCTGCACCTTGAGTCAGTAAAGCACTGGTTAACGCTGCCACGCCATTTTTATCTCCGTCCGCTGAACTGCCTGCCCGCAAGACTAGTTGTGCGTCTAAAATTGGCAACCCTTCAGTTGGCACAAAATATACCTGAACGCCGTTATTTGTTTGCCAATGTTGAATACTTGGGAGAGCCAGCGATAACGGGCTGAGTAACAACAGAACACTACTGACTATAACCTTTATTTTAATTTTCATTAGCGTCCCCCATCGGCAGCATATGAACGACTGTTAAATGATCTTCAATCAAATATTGTTGTGCAACGGCACGAACTTGCTCAGCCGTCACAGCGTTTACTTTTTCAACATAATCATGCGCTTTTTGCCAACCAACACCTACAGTTTCAAGCATACCCAACTGCATCGCCTGATAAAAATTGGAATCTTTTTCATACACCGATGCCGCTATCACTTGCGCTTTAACCCTGTTCAATTCTTTTTCCTCAATTAAATCCGTTTGCAAGTTTGCTATTTGCTCCACTAAGGCCTCCTCAAGCTGTTGAATGCTTTTATCTGCAGCCGGCGCACCATCAAACAAAAACAATGTCGGTAGCCGAGCATTCATGTCGTACCCTGCACTGGCACTGGAGGCAACTTGAGAACCCCGTACTAAATTTGAGGGCAATCGTGCACTACTACCGCCGCTTAAAATACCGGATAACACCTCTAATGCGTACACATCCTCTTCATTCTGCACAGTGTTGAGCACAGGTACTTTGTAGCCCATCAATAAATAAGGGACTTTAGCATTCTGCTTCACAATACTACGTCGCACACCCACCTGTGGCACTTCTGTTCTTTTTTTAACCGGCTTAAACGCGACCGCAGGAATAGGCTCAAAATATTGTTCTGCCAACTGAAAGACCTGCTCATGCTGAACATCACCGACAACCACCAGTGTTGCGTTATTTGGCGAATACCACTGTTTATACCAAACCGCTAAATCCTCTAGTTCCATATCTTTTAAGTCCTGCATCCAACCAATGATAGGGTTTCGATAGGGACTACTGGTGTAAGCCAGTGCTTTAAAGTATTCGTACGCCTGACCTCGTGGTTTATCTTCAGTACGCATACGGCGCTCTTCCATAACCACTTGCAGCTCTTTGCTGAACTCCTTTTCTTGCAACTTTAAATTTTGCATCCGTTCTGCCTCAAGCCGCAGACTTACCTCAAGGCGTGAGGCCTCCATGGTTTGAAAATACGCCGTATAATCAGCACCGGTAAACGCGTTTTCACGACCGCCATTTTCAGCAATTATTTTAGAGAACTCACCCGGCTCTAGGTTTTCTGTTCCTTGAAACATCATATGTTCTAGTACGTGCGATACACCGGTAATACCATCATGTTCGTAACTGGCCCCTACTTTATACCAAATTTGCGACACCATAACGGGTGCTCGCCGATCTTCTTTAACCAACACTTTTAAGCCATTTTTTAGCACTTTTTCGTGTACCATATCAGGCAGAGTTTCTGGCGAAGCAAAACTGTTCAGCGAATAAACGATATTCAGAATAAAAAGTGCCACAAATAACTTCTTCATTTAGTTCTCACTTAACTTTAAAACGAATTTAGAATAGGGATTTTACGATAAAGTTCCCACCAATAGACACAATATCATGTTTGGATTTGGCAAAAAGAAAGATACCGACACAACTAAGCAGCCGCCTGTCGAAGAACCTAAAGAAGGTTTTTTTGGCCGCTTAAAAAACCAGTTAACAAAAACACGCAGCGGATTGACCGGTGGTTTAGGTAATTTATTTTTAGGGAAAAAACAAATCGACGACGATTTGTTTGAAGAATTAGAAATGTTACTGCTAACAGCTGATGTCGGCATTGAAGCCACTCAACACATCATTTCAAATTTAACTCAGCGAGTTGCGCGCAAGCAGCTAGCCGACCCACAGGCTCTCACCCAAGCACTTCAAGAAGAGATGCTATCGATCCTTGAGCCAAACCAACAAGCTTTAACCATTCCTGACAGTGACGGCCCTTTCGTTATCTTAGTGGTCGGCGTTAATGGCATGGGTAAAACGACGACCATTGGTAAACTGGCTAAACGTTTACAAGCCGAGGGCAAAAGTGTCATGTTAGCGGCTGGCGATACATTTAGGGCCGCTGCGATTGAACAATTACAAGAATGGGGGAAGCGTAACGACGTTGAGGTTGTTGCTCAACATACTGGGGCTGACTCTGCTTCGGTTATTTACGATGCCTTTGAGAAGGCAAAAGCGCGCAACATTGACGTCTTACTGGCAGACACTGCTGGCCGCCTACATACCCAAACAAACCTAATGAATGAGTTAAGCAAAATCAACCGTGTTATTAAAAAACTGGATGACAGCGCGCCACACGAAACCATGCTGGTTCTTGATGCAGGCACCGGACAAAATGCCCTCGCCCAAGCTAAGAATTTTGATAAAGCCACCCCACTAACTAGCATCACTCTTACGAAATTGGACGGCACCGCAAAAGGTGGTATTATTTTCGCCATTGCCAATCAATTCAAACTACCCATTCGTTTTATTGGTATTGGTGAAGGCATCAATGACCTACGTCCTTTTGATGCCGCCGAGTTCACCACGGCTCTATTTGAAAAATCTGAAACTGACCATTAGCGCTCATGCTTCAATTTATCAACGTCAGCAAACGTTACCCTGGTGGTGCCGATGCGCTTAAAAACGTTAATTTCGAGTTAGAAAAAGGCGAAATGGCCTTTCTTACCGGCCACTCTGGTGCGGGTAAAAGCACCTTGCTAAAACTTATCGCGATTCTTGAACGTAGCACGCAAGGTCAAGTGATGCTCGACAACCAAAACATTGGCCGCCTTTCCAAACGGCTTGTTCCCTATGCTCGGCGTAAAATTGGCATGATATTTCAAGATCATCGTTTACTGCATGACCGTACCGTTTTTGATAATGTCGCCTTACCTTTAATTATTGCTGGACTGGATCGTCATGAAATTCAACGCCGTGTTCGCGCAGCGTTAGATAAAGTCAATTTACTTGGAAAAGAAAAGCGCTACCCCATCACTTTGTCTGGCGGTGAGCAACAACGTATTGGTATTGCACGGGCAGTTGTTAATAGGCCGCCAATGATTTTAGCCGATGAACCAACAGGAAACTTAGACCCTGCTTTATCCGAAGAAATAATGCAATTGTTTGAACAGTTTAACCAAGTGGGCGTGACTGTACTGGTCGCAACTCATGATATTGCCCTTATTGAACGCATGAATTATCGAACATTAGTACTTTCTCAAGGTGAAATAGTGAGCAATCATGGCTAGTCGTCGACAAAACGTACAAAGACCTACTAGTCTATTTAGTTTACGTGCTTACGTGCTAATTCACTTGCATACTTTTTTTGCCAGCCTTGGTCGTTTTTCAAGAGCACCCTTTAACTTTATGATGACGGTCAGCGTCATTGCCATAACATTATCCCTGCCGTCTGGTTTATTAGTTTCTATTAACAACCTTCAATCACTTAGCGGCCAAATTGACTTAAACAACAATATTTCATTATTTCTTGATCAGTCGGTCAGCCTTGAGCAAGCGTCGAAACTCAGTCAGGCACTACATGAACATGATCAGATCACCCAATCGCTTTTAATTAGTAAGCAAGCAGCTCTAGAAGAGTTTCAGCAATATAGCGGATTTGGTTCAGCCATTAACGCACTTGACAGCAATCCATTACCGCATGTTATCCAAATCACCCCTATTATTCAGCTAAACAACCGTGAGGCACTAGAGGCCCTGGTTAATGAACTTAAACAACGAGCCGATATCGAACTGGTCCAACTGGATATGGGCTGGCTCGACCGGTTAAATGGCATCCTCAACATAGCCCAGCGTGGTGTTAGCATTATCACTGTATTACTGGGTTTTGCTGTACTCTTAATCGTTTGCAATACTATACGATTAGAACTGCAACATCGTCGTGATGAAATTGACATCACTCGACTAGTGGGTGCAACACGCAGTTTTATTATGCGCCCATTTATCTATAGTGGTTTTTGGTATGGTTTTCTGGGCGGTATTTTCGCTTGTTTACTGGTTAATTTATCTGTGTGGCTAATTGATGGTCCCACCAGTTCTTTATCTGCTTTATATAATAGCTCGTTCAGCCTTAGCTTTATGCCTTTAGGGCATGCTATTTTATGGGTTATTTTCTCTATCAGCCTTGGTATTATTGGTTCATGGCTGGTGGTTAGTCGATACTTATCAGAACTAGAAAACTGAGTATCATAAAGCCTTTAAATTGCTTTATAAAATGAACCTTTGTTATACTTGCTGGTCTTATATTGTGAGTGTTAAGTTATTCAAGCACACAAAAGGAGGGATAGTATGACTCATGCTTTAGCATTACCTAATCAATTATCAGCTGGATCTTTAGATGCTTATATAGCCTCTGTTTCCTCTGCGCCTGCGTTAACGGTAGAGCAAGAAAGAGATTTAGCAAATCGTTTACGAAATGAAAATGATTTAGAAGCTGCTCGCATGCTCGTTTTATCTCATATGCGTTATGTTATCCATATTGCCAAAAGCTATAGTGGCTATGGCCTTGCACTGCCAGATCTCATTCAAGAAGGTAGCATTGGCTTAATGAAAGCCGTTAAACGCTTTGACCCTGACATGGGGGTTCGTCTTGTCTCGTATGCCGTACACTGGATTAAATCTGAAATTCATGAATTTGTAATCAAAAACTGGCGTATTGTTAAAATTGCGACGACAAAAGCTCAGCGCAAACTGTTCTTCAACTTAAGAAAGCACAAAAAGAACCTAGCATGGCTAGACGAAAATGAAGCTGACGCTATTGCAAATGACCTGGGTGTCGATAAATCTGCCGTTTACGAAATGGAAAAGCGTTTGAGCAATTTTGATATGGCTTTTGACGGCCATCAAGATGACAACACAGAATCAGACGAATTGATTCATACGCCTGCGACATTTGTGACTAAAGAAGAACACGACCCTGCTACTTTACTAGAAACATACAACGAAGAGGCTCACGATGCTTCTCGCTTAAATACTGCCCTTAGCAACCTTGACGATAGAAGTCGATCAATTTTAGCAGAGCGCTGGTTAAGCGAAAAGAAATCAACTTTGCATGAGTTAGCAGATAAATATCAAGTCTCTGCTGAACGTATTCGTCAATTAGAAAAAAATGCGATGAATAAGGTAAAGCAAGAATTAATTGAGTATAGAGCCTCTTAAAACCGCCTAAAGCCCAAGAATATCACCTTGGCTTTAGGCGTAGAGTCAGCTGTTTCCCGACTTGTATCATCTCGACCTGCTTTAAAAAACTCATCCCTAATAAAACAACCTCACCATCCATATGTGGGTTGATATGTGCCGCAACATTTTTTAGTTCAATCGACCCAAGACTAACCGACTCAAGCGTAACCCGATACACCACAATATCACCATTGGCGGTTCGCGTTCTTTGCGGGTAACCTTCTGGCAATCGCATCTGTTTAGCAACTTTAGCGGGAACACTGATATTGGTCGCTCCAGTATCCAAAACAAACATAACCCAATGACCATTCAATTTGCCATTCGCTACATAATGACCTTGTTTATTTTGTTGTAGCATTACCTCAGCCACACCATCCAAGTCATAGATAACATCAGGGCGCTCGTTGGGGTTCGCTTGCAAGTCAAGGTATCGATCGAAGCCTATCACTAACATGGCTAAAAGGCCCAACCATGTTAGCCAAACCATTATTTTTGAAAGCTTAGTATTCGGTTCTACACTTTTCATTAGCAAATATTACACACACTTACGGCTCACCGCATTATGACAGGTAGTTATTTAACTCGCTGTATGTGTAACGGTATTAAATATTTTGCCTATTTAAATCAAAGATAATGATCAATAAGTAAGGCGGCGAATAACAGCATTAAATATAGAATTGAGTATTTAAATGCTTTCATTGCAATAATGTCATCAGCTGTTTTCTTAAGCAGCACCGCATAATATAAAAAACCGAAACCTAAGCCGATAGCACTAACCAAATAGAGCATGCCACTCATGCCTGTCAAATACGGCAATAAACTCACTAATATTAATAAAACCGTATAAAAAACAATGTGTAACCTAGTAAATTCGGCGCCATGAGTCACCGGTAACATCGGAATATCTGCTTTAGCGTATTCCTCTCTTCGCGCAACAGCCAGTGCCCAAAAATGTGGCGGCGTCCAAATAAAAATAATTAGGAATAACAATAAAGCATGTGGGTCAATTGTCGATGTAACCGCACTCCAGCCCAATACAGGAGGCGCTGCACCCGCAGCACCACCAATAACAATGTTTTGCGGTGTAGCATGCTTCAAATAAACGGTATAAATAACTGCATAACCAATTAATGAAAGAAAGGTTAAAAAGGCCGTTAACTCATTTACCAGAAAGATTAGCACTAGCATTGCAATAGCACCAATCGTAAAGGCAAATCCAAGCACCTGTGTACCGTTCAAATCCCCATGTGGTAATGGTCGCCCTTTTGTACGAGCCATTTTGGCATCAAATTTTTGATCTAGGTAATGGTTAATCGCTGCTGCTGAAGATGCTGCCAAACCAATTCCAATCGTGCCGAATACCAATGGTTGCCAAGGCACCATGCCCGGCACTGCTAAAAACATTCCAACCACTGCTGTAAAAATAATCAGCAGGACTACCTTAGGCTTACATAATTCGTAATAGCTTTTCCAACTAATAGTGTTAGTTGAATCATTAATCATCTGTTCACTCAAAATATAACCCTAAATTATAGTACTGGCTTACCAAGCCTAAATCTTACATACACTACACTTAATAAAAGTAATGCTGCTACTGCATTATGCGCGACAGCAACGTGTAGAGGCAAATTTAGCAACACATTTAATATGCCCAGCATTACTTGCATAAATAATAGAGCACCAAGCATTATTGCTTCTTTGATGGCACTTAAACGGATCAGTAAATATATCAAGAAACTAAATAATATAGTCGTTATTAAGGCGCCTATACGATGCACCCAGTGTATAGCTGCACGCGCTTCATTACTTAACACACCAAACTCATAGTCCACACCTAAGCCACGCCATAACACAAACCCTTCTTTATAATCCACAGCTGGGGTCCAGCTAGTACCAAAGCATGTCGGAAAGTCTGGGCAAGCCAACGCTGCGTAGTTTGTACTTGTCCAGCCGCCTAAGGCAATTTGCACGACTAGTACTAACAGAGCAACTGATGTAACACCCCTGACAGTGTTTTTTTTGTCTGTCTGTGCCAACCGTTTTGTCTGAATACGCAGCAACAGCAACAATAACAAACTAAGTGTTGCTAACCCACCGAGCAAATGACTCATAACAATCGCCGGTTTAACCAACAAAGTTACTGTCCACATTCCAAGCGCCCCTTGAAACATAACTAACAATAATAATAACGTCGTTAAGCCTCGCTGACCAAGCTCTGGTCGCCTCCAAGCCATAATCGTTAATATTAGTATGACAAGACCTAAGCCACTAGCAAAGTAACGGTGTATCATTTCCTTCCACGCTTTAGATACCTCTAGAGGGCGCTCAGGGTAATGCTCAGCGGCATGCGCAACACCTTCATGCGATTCGTCGACAATGAGGCTTCCGTAGCAGCCAGGCCAGTCTGGGCAACCTAGCCCTGCATCTGATAAGCGAACATATGCGCCCAATACAACGACAAACAAGGCCAAGAGTATTGCAAAAATAGTTAAGTTTCTGAACATGTTATTAACCTATTTGGGAGGCCTTAAATAAAAGTTTAAGGTCTTTTTGAATACCATATGGGTCTGCGTCTTGCGAATATTTCATCATGATGTTCCCAAGAGGATCCAACAGCAACATATCACCATCGTTGATGTTTTTAACATTAGCTTGTAACTTTGCAAGATGCTGATCACTCCAACGTAATACGAACAACTCAGGAGCCTGTGAAAGAAACACATTATCTTGATGTTCGGATTTGTCTAAATATACTCTTTTTAATCGCTTCGCATCTTTGTTTAACAATACGTGCAGTTGTTGAACAATATGAACAGACTGTTTACACAATTCAGAACACTCCCCATCCGTATCAATATGCACAAGAACCCATCGCCCCTTCAATTCCTTGATCTCATCTTCTGAACCAACAAAGTAGTCACTTAATTCAGAAGGTATTGCTGGTACAATTAATTCACCATAGTTTTTAGTACTGCCACCGTCAAGCCATTGTGGATTATTGAACAATAGCCAGGCCGTTAAAACTGGCACAGCAAACATACTTGCAATAAATATAAGTTTAAGTCTATTTTTAATGACGTTATCCATTCTTTTTTCTACCTAGTTTTATGGTTAATACAAAATAAATAATGACCCAAGCCGTCGCTAAAGCAAACCATTGAAATGCGTAGCCATGGTGTTTTTGTGGGCCCATCTTCATTGGAACCCAACGACGATCATAGCCATTAGGTTCTTGTTGGTTTAATAACAGTTGATATGGCAAAACAGTATAACCTAAGCGTTCCGACACCTTATCGACATCAATTAATTGCGTTACCGAAGGCCAACCATTAGACAGTGTATCTGCTCCATCTAGCTTTATACCAACACTGGGGAAATGATCTAGTTTCCCACTAATTGTAACCCCATTAGCCGGTAAACTGACATTTGGTAAAATATCTCTAGTCGGTCCAGCAGGCACCCACCCTCGATTCAATAAAATTGCTTCTGAAGCATTTAATTTTAAAGGTGTTAATACAAAGTAGCCCTGTCGACCATCTTTCACTTGATTATCTATTAAAATTTGTTGATCTGTGTCTAACAAACCAGTTGCCTTAACTGGCCAGTAACGTAAGCCTTTATTAGCTCTCAACTGCAACGTTGACAACTCAACAGACTCCATGTTCATTCTGATGGACTGCAAATCTAATATATCTTGCTTTTCTTGAGCTCTATTAAGCTGCCAATTACCCAAACTTAGAAGCAATAACAAAACCAATATGGCAAGTATTGTTAAATATATATTCGCTTTGAATTGCATAATAAAATATTGTTAGTCTTTACACTAAGTTTAAATGACAATAGGAACATTATAATTTGAGAAATATGCAATGAACCCCTTCATTAAATACCTAATTGTTTTTACATTATGCGTCATTATTTACAGCCTCTTTAAAGCTTTCTACCATTTGTCTCGTAGAAAATCTTCCCCTAAAGAAGTGGTGAAGTCACTCGCAATACGAATTGGCCTATCATTAACGCTATTCATTTCATTATTATTATTTTCTTATCTTGGCTTTATTAAGCCTCATGCTGCCATACCCACCCAGCAAAGTAATCAACAACCATTAAATCAATGACAATAAAAAAGGCGCTATCTTGTAGCGCCTTTTTTAAATAAACCTCAGTCTCTATAGCCAATAGACAAAGACAAATAATCCCAACCAAACCACGTCAACAAAGTGCCAATACCAAGCCGCTGCTTCAAAAGCAAAGTGATTTTCTGGCGTGAAGTGTCCCTTCATGCTACGAAAAAGGATAACTGCGAGGATAATAGCACCCATTGATACATGAAACCCATGGAAACCAGTCAACATATAAAAAGTAGACCCATAAACGCCCGAAGCCATGGTTAAGTTCAAGTCATTATAACCGTGACTGTATTCAAGGGCCTGTAAAGCAACGAATACGAAGCCCAAAATAACCGTTAACGCCAATCCGATAATAAGTTGTTTACGTTTATTAGCAATTAAACCCCAATGTGCCCAAGTCACCGTCACACCACTTGTTAACAGAATAAGTGTGTTGATCGCTGGCAAACCCCATGGGCCCATTTTCTCATATTCACCACCTACATTTGCTGGTCCATTTGTTGGCCACATCGCCTCAAAGCCATCCCAAATATATTCATTGGTACTCGCTCCTGAGCCTTCGCCGCCTATCCAAGGCACTGAAAATGTTCGAATATAATACAAAGCACCAAAGAATGCGGCAAAAAACATTACTTCAGAAAAGATAAACCAAACCATGCCGCCACGAAAAGAAGCATCTTCATTGCTTTTATAAGCACCCGATTCACTTTCATTAATAACTTCGCCGAACCACCCAAACATCATATAAACCAAGACTAAAAAACCTACCGTCATGATAATAGATGCAGAAGGAGCATTATTTAGCTCGGCAGCAAAACCACCAAAAAATAACATCAAACCAATGGAGCCAATAATCGGCCATTTCGCATCGTGAGGTACGTAATACGCGTTTTCAGAAGACATAAATTTACCTATTCTAATTATTTATTCTGTAAGGAACATAAAAGAACCTAAATAAAAGCTTAATGCCATAGCGACCAAAATAGCCACTGTGATTAATTTTTTTTTGCGTTGTTCTTTCATATTAATAATGCGTCTAGCCCTTAAGCTAGACGCTCATACCTTTATTTAATTTCAGGTGCCGTTGAAAAACTATGATACGGCGCTGGAGAAGGCAATGTCCATTCAAGACCTTCAGCTCCTTCCCAAACTTGATCCGTTGCTTTTTCCCCGCCTTTGATTGTTTTATAAACAATGAAGCAGAAAAATACTTGCGACAGGCCAAAGGCAAAACCACCAATACTCGACCACATATTAAATTCTGCAAACTGAACTGAGTAATCAGGAATACGACGAGGCATTCCAGCAAGCCCTAAAAAGTGTTGAGGGAAGAACAATACATTCACAGATATCGTAGATAGCCAAAAGTGCCATTGGCCCATTTTTTCGCTATACATATTGCCTGTCCACTTTGGAATCCAATAATAAACAGATGCCATGATTGAATACACCGCACCGGTCACCAATACGTAATGGAAATGAGCGACAACAAAATAGGTGTCATGGTATTGAAAATCTGCAGGGGCAATCGCCAACATTAAGCCTGAGAACCCACCAATCGTAAACATAATGACAAAACCAATCGCAAATAACATGGGTGTTTCAAATGTCATCGAGCCTTTCCACATAGTGGAAATCCAGTTAAACACTTTCACCCCTGTTGGTACCGCAATCAACATCGTTGCGTACATGAAAAACAATTCACCTTGCAGCGGCAAGCCCACTGTGAACATGTGATGCGCCCAAACAATAAATGAAAGGAATGCGATCGACGAGGTCGCGTATACCATTGAGCTGTAACCAAATAGAGGCTTACGAGCAAACGTTGGAATAATCGCAGAAATGATACCAAAAGCTGGCAAAATCAAAATATACACTTCTGGATGACCAAAGAACCAGAAAATATGCTGGAACAACACAGGATCACCACCACCCGTTGCACTAAAGAACGTTGTATCGTAAAAACGATCTGTCAAAAGCATTGTGATTGCCCCTGCTAACACAGGCATTACGGCAATTAATAAATAAGCTGTAATGAACCAAGTCCATACAAATAAAGGCATTTTCATCAATGTCATGCCAGGAGCACGCATATTAAGGATGGTAACAATAACGTTTATAGCGCCCATCACAGATGAAATACCCATCATATGAATCGCAAAAATCATAAATGGAAAGCCGTTACCACCTTGTAGTACTAACGGTGGGTACATAGTCCAGCCACCTGCTGGCGCACCACCATCCATAAAGAATGTTGCCAATAGCATTGTAAATGCAAAAGGTAGTATCCAAAAACTCCAGTTATTCATCCTAGGTAATGCCATATCAGGGCCGCCAATCATAATGGGCAACATCCAATTGGCTAAACCCACAAAAGCCGGCATAACAGCACCAAAAATCATGACTAAAGCATGAACAGTTGTCATTTGATTAAAGAAGCCTGGATCAATAAATTGTAAACCTGGTTGAAATAATTCCAAGCGTATAACCATTGCCATTGCACCACCAACCATAAACATCACTAGTGCAAATACTAAATACAGTGTGCCAATGTCTTTATGGTTTGTTGTTGTTACCCAACGCATAAAGCCTTTTGCTGGACCATGATCGTGGTGATCATCATGTGAATCTATAACAGTCGCCATTATCTGAATCTCCTAATTATCTTTTAAGTCTCTTGGATTAAGCGCGTCAAGTGCTGCTATTTTCGCTCCCTTAACCCCTGATTTCTGTTCGGCTAACCACGCTGCATAATCTTCTTCAGATTTGACTTCAACAACGATAGGCATAAAACCATGGTCACGACCACATAACTCAGCACATTGACCTCGGTAAATACCTGGTTTATCCACTACAACCCAAGCTTCATTAATATAACCAGGGATCGCATCTTTCTTCCAGCCAAAATCTGGTACCCACCAAGAGTGGATAACATCACTTGCTGTTAATAAGAAACTTACTTTTTTGCCCACAGGCAGCACCAATGGGTTGTCGACATTTAACAAGTAATTCTCAACAGTGGCTGGATCAATTTCTGAACCAACTTGACGTGCTTCGTTACTGGCAACATCTAATGTGCTAAAGAAGTCTACGCCTTCACCGACATACTCATAACGCCATTTCCACTGGTAGCCGGTTACTTTGATTTTCATATCAGCTTCAGACGTGTCATGCATTTCAATCAACACTTTCGTCGCTGGAATAGCCATAACAATCAGAATGATGAATGGAATAATAGTCCACACCAATTCTGCCGCCATGCTTTCATGAAACTGTGATGCCACTGCACCGCGTGATTTACGGTGATAAATCATCGAATAAATCATCGCACCAAAAACAACCACGCCAATCGCTACACAGACCCATAGGATCAACATATGCAAATCATGAACTTGCTTGCTCGTCTCAGTTACACCCACCGGTAAATTCAACCCATAGTCCGCCTGGGCGATGCCTGACATCAACGTCAATACAGTGCCACCAGCAAAAAGTTGCTTTAGTTTAATCACAGAAACTGCCTCCCTTATTTTTTATCTTTCAAAACTAATTTGATATTGACACGATTAGCATTTTCAAATGTCGCATCACCAACTTTTCGTTTACTTTTAGTTACAAAAGCATCCGACCTCAATTTAATGTTACTACCTTGTAAGACAAGGTCTCTGGGCGTCAGTTATATAGTGACGTCTCCAGTAATATTTATTTAACAACTAACGATTTTACTTTTATCCGAGTGAGTTAGTTCTCCTTCACTCACTTAAAGATATACAAAGTAAAATCAATTAAAAATATATAGTATTTTCAGAATACCCATGAAAATCTGAGTGTTAGTGTCAGGCATTCTATCAATGACTTCTACCGACTTTACCCATTAATTTTCATCTATCCAAGCATAAGACAGTATGGCCTCGCAATTTAACGAAATTCAATCAAATAATCAAGTAGACCCTTTATCTTTCTTTGATCCACAGCACTCTTTTTTTCTTTATCTGGTTGATATTCAATATTGCCTATAAATTTAGATTTCATTCGCTGCTTTAATGTCCGTATATTTTCATTTATCTCCATAAACTGACCGTTTAGGTCATTACCGATCCAACCTGCAATCCGACACCCCTTGTTCAAAATTGCAGCCTCGGTCAATAACGCATGATTAATACACCCAAGCTTTAAACCAACGACTAGAATAACCGGAGCATTAAGCGCTAACGCCAAATCATCAAAACCAAGCTGATCATTTAGCGGAACCATCCAACCTCCGGCTCCCTCCACTATCACCATATCAGCTGCCAACTTATGTTTTGCGTAAACCGCCTCAATGTCTGGCAAGTTAATGACCATGTCTTCTTGTTCCGCCGCAATGTGCGGTGCTATGGCTGGTTCAAAACAATAAGGGTTTACATCCGAATAGCCGAGCCCTGCCGTAGATTCCAGCAATAAATCAATTGCGTCTTCATTTTTAAATTGACCATCCTGCCATGTAGCACCAGCAGCAACCGGCTTAAAACCAGACACCGTCAACTGACGCTCTGCTAAACCCCTTATTAAGGCAGCCGCGACATAAGTTTTTCCAACATCCGTATCGGTACCCGTAATAAAAAAACTCTTCAACATTAAACTTTACTCACTTTTTTTAGCATAAACATAAACTGCCTGAAAAGTGGCAGGGACCCCTTGCTCTGTTCGTAAACTTTCATACACTTTGAGCATAGCCTTAAATGATTTAACACCTGTTAAACCAAGCCGTCGTCCTTGATTCATATTGTGTGCTCCCATCCCTTTCAGGCTTACCATCAATTGTTTTGGTGATGAGTAATAATTCACAATATTATCCGTCAGTATCGTTATGTCGTAAAAACCAGCATGTTGAAGCGCTTGCCGAATCACTTCTTCACCCACAAACGAATTAACGTGTACCGCCTTATCACTTTGCTGCCATGAGCTTTTTAACTCAGTCAATGTTGCAGGCCCAAATGTGCTGAACACAAACAAACCTTTCGGCTGTAACACCCTATGTGCTTGAGCAAACACTTTCTCCAAGTTTTCACACCATTGAAATGCCAGATTAGAATAAATCACATCCATAACGCCATCATTCAGTGGTAACTTTTCAGCATCGGCACATATAACGCCTTTCGCCTGCAAAGTCCCTAAATAATGGCGTGCATGCTTCAACATACCAATTGCAATATCTAAAGCATACACATCCTTCACTTCATTTAACTCAAATAATTTCTTGGTTAAATAGCCCGTTCCAGCGCCAATATCAAGAACACTTTGATTCGCATGATTTTGAGCTTTTTTGTGTAAAAGTAAGTGATCACCAATCAGCCGTTGAAGAGAGGTATGTTCGTTATAGTTTTGTGACGCTGAGTCGAATGATTGACGCACCATTTCTTTACTATAAGTAACTTTTTGAAACCCGCCAACGCTCATAACTCCCTATCTCCAGCAGACATAAATCGTACTAACTCTTGTGATACCTCATTCGGGTGTGACAAAAAAGGAACATGTGTGGCGCCCTCTATGACACACACAGTAACACGAGGATTAATTTGTGCGAACTTATCTGCTACCTCAACTGGCACCAATTGATCCTTCTCCCCAAGCAACAGCATAGTCGGACAGTTTAGTTTTTTTAACGCAAGCCGATAGTCAGCCTGAGATAAAATATCCAAACCGCTAATCAATCCTTTTGTTGATGTTTCACTGCGCACCTGTAACACCGACTTTAGAAACCTCTCGATTGTTTGAGATGGTTCACCACCGTCTGTTTGCAATTTAACAAAGCGTTTCATTGTCGGCAGCGGCTTTCTTTTCAAGTGACTAGAAAAAACATCAAATACTGCTTTAGATTGGGCAGGCTGCCAGTCGGCAGATTGTACGAATTTTGGTGTGCTCGCCAGCATGACAAGCCGATTAACACGCTTCGGGAAGTGATCTGCATAAGCCAAGGCAACCAACCCGCCTAATGACCAGCCCAAAAAACTACACTGCTGAGGTAATTGTGCCGCCATCATCTCCAGCAAGTCACTCATCTGCCATGGCTCGTTATACTCGCTGTTTCCGTGCCCCGGCAACTCAACACAAATAACACGAAAGGACTGTTCCAAAAGAGCTAACCAATTATTCCAAACCAAGTTATTCATGGCCCAGCCATGTACTAACACAAGATTTGGCCCTTCACCCGATTCTTGTATATTTAATGCTGTTAACAGAACAATTCCTCCAAACCCAGCAGTAAATTATCAACTTGTGAGTCCGTATGGGTTGCCGATAACGTAATTCTTAGCCGCTCACTCGCTTTTTTAACCGCTGGATAACGAATAGCGCCCACTAAAACACCTTTCTCTTTTAAATACTCACCCGCAGCCATGACCGCCTCATTACTACCAAGAATAATCGGCTGGATAGGTGTCTGCGAAGGCATCAAGTTAAGCCCTAATTGCTCGGCGCCTTTCCTAAACCTAGCGACCAAATGCCGTAACTTTTCTCTGCGCCATGTTTCTTGTTGGCAAATTTTTAAACTTTGTCTGGTGGCTGCCATTACCGCTGACGGCATTGCAGTGGTAAAAACGTAGGTACGCGCTTGTTGTATCAACGTTTCGATAAGTTCTTCACTACCTGCAACAAAAGCCCCTGATGTTCCCAAGCCCTTGCCTAACGTCGCCATCAAAATGGGGACTTGTTGCTGATTTAAGTCGCATGCTTCCAACAATCCACCACCTTTTTCACCCAACACCCCTAGCCCATGCGCATCATCAATCATCAACATTGCATTTGAGGTTTCCGTTAGACCAACCAAGCCCTGCATGTTGGCTTCATCACCGTCCATACTAAACACGCCATCACTAACGACCAACTTTCTGCGAGTTGATGAGCCTTCGAGCAATTGCTTTAACTGCCCCATATCACCATGAACAAACCGTTTAACCTGAGCACCAGAAAGTCTTCCGCCATCAATCAGCGATGCATGATTAAGTTTATCTTGGAAAATCTCATCGCCTTTATGAGCCATTGCCGATATTGCGCCTAGATTTGCCATATAGCCAGTTGAAAAAATCAACGCACGATCACGCCCGGTAAATTCTGCCAGTTCTTCCTCAAGCGCATGATGTTCGGCACTATGGCCACAAATCAAATGCGCAGAACCACTTCCAACACCGTAACGTTCAGCAGCTTGTTGAAATGCTTTAATAACCGACGGATGATTTGCTAACCCCAGGTAGTCATTGCTCGAAAAGTTATCGAACATTTGCCCGGCCATTTGAACACTTGCACCTTGAGGACTTTCAATTGTTTTGCGCAAGCGATAGCGCTGCAGACGCTTTAAGTCATCGAGCTTTGTTGCTAACTCCCAAGGATCCATACAAAAAACTACACCGTTGCAGGATAAATACCTAATCGCTTAAACAATTGATGGTCTGCACTTTCTTCTGGATTTTCTGTGGTTAACAGTTGATCACCGTAAAAAATGGAGTTTGCGCCTGCAAAGAAACACATCGCCTGCATTTCATCGGTCATATCAGAACGACCAGCAGACAACCTGACTTGAGAAGTTGGCATTAAAATTCGAGCCACTGCGATCGTTTTTATAAATTCAAGCGAGTCTATCGCCTCGGCACCGTCTAATGGCGTTCCTTTTACTTGCACTAATTTATTAATCGGTACGCTTTCTGGCGGATGCTCCATGTTCGCTAATGTTTGCAACATCTTTGCTCGGTCATCACTGGCCTCACCCATGCCGACAATTCCGCCGCTACACACGTTAATGCCGGCATTTCGAACCGTATCAATCGTATCTAAGCGATCTTGATAGGTTCGCGTCGTAATCACCTCTTTATAGTAGTCTTCTGACGTATCAATATTATGATTGTAATAATCTAGCCCAGCGTCTTTTAACTGTTGCGCTTGGCCATCTTCCAACATTCCCAAGGTAACACAGGTTTCCATTCCCAAGGCTTTTACCTCTTCAACCATTTTGGTGACTTTATTTAAATCACGATCTTTAGGGCTACGCCATGCCGCCCCCATGCAAAATCGGCTTGCACCATTCGCTTTAGCTTCTTTAGCCGCATCAACAACTGCTCTAATTTCCATTAATGCTTCTTTTTCCAGCCCCGTATCGTAACGAACACTTTGTGGGCAATAGGAGCAGTCTTCAGGGCATGCGCCCGTTTTAATACTCAATAAGGTGCTAATTTGAACCGCATTTGGGTCAAAATTCTCACGGTGGATAGTGTGCGCTTTAAAAAGCAAATCGTTGAATGGCAAATCAAACAGTGCTTGAATTTTCTTTAACGGCCACGTGTTCCTAACTATATTAACGGCAGCTTTTTTTTGCTCGCCAATCGCTTCTGATGCTATGCTCATTCAAAAATACCTTTTCAACTGGATATAAATTGACAATGGTACATTAGGTTAAAAAGTTGTCAAAATTAATTTATACAAAAATGGACAACTGGTCAAATATTATCCAATTTAACCTTTACCCGCCCACTTGTTTTATTTGTGATCAGCCAGGGCATAATGCATTAGACCTATGCACTGAATGCCTACAAGAACTAAAACCATCAACACACGCATGCCCAGTCTGCAATATAGAGCTCAGCGCTGTATCATCCATTTGTGGCCGCTGCCTACAAAGGCCACCCTGTTTTGACCATGTGTTTTCGTTATACCGATACGAAGGTATTGCACAATTTTTAATTAAATCATTAAAATTTCAAGCAAAACACAGTTGCGCAAGAACCATCGGGCACTTAATGGGGCAGCACTTCAAAACTCTCGAAAAACTACCTGACGCCCTAATAGCTGTTCCACTACACCCAAAACGCCTAAAAGAACGAGGGTTTAACCAAGCAGAACTTATCGCTCAACATATACATAAAGAGCTCAACATTCCTCTGGTTTCGCCCGACCTGACTCGAATCATTAACAGCACGAGCCAAACCAGCCTTAAAGCCAGCGAACGTCGAAAAAACTTAAAGAATGCTTTTTGCTATGAGCCATCAATAGAAGTTAGATCCATTGCTGTTATTGATGACGTGGTCACGACTGGGTCGACAGCAAACGAAATTGCCAAAACGCTGAAGAAAAAAGGAGTGCAACAGGTTGAAATTTGGGCTTTTGCTCGGGCTTAAGCAACAATACCTTTTACTGCATAGTCCGCAGCTATACCTACAAAAACGATTAAACCGAGCCAGTTATTATTTAAAAACGCCGCCATACACTTTGAGCGATCTCGATCTTTGATCAAATACTGATGGTAAATAGACAGTAAAAACGCAATGAAGACGGCTGTAAAATAAAGGCTGCCCAAATCTGCTTTTTGCCCAATCATAATCAACGCTATAAAAAATAATAACTGGAAAAAACCAATCAATACTTTATCCAAATCACCGAACAAAATGGCCGTAGATTTAACCCCAATTTTTAAATCATCATCACGGTCAACCATTGCGTACATCGTATCGTAGATCACTGCCCATATCACTGTAGCGGTAAAGATCAGCCAAGCCATCGCAGGCACAGTATTTGTTTGAGCAGCAAAAATCATAGGAACGGCCCAGCCAAATGCCATGCCTAAGAATATTTGCGGCAAATGAGTATGGCGTTTCATAAAGGGATACAACGAGGCTAAAAAAACAGCACCCAATGATAAATAAATTGTCAGCGTGTTCATCAGTAACACCAACAGCGACGACGCAAAAACCAAAACAAAAAATAATTGCAATGCTTCAGTGGGCTCTACTTGCCCTAAGGCTAGCGGTCGATCTTTTGTTCGCAACACATGCGGGTCAAGTTTTCTATCTGCATAATCGTTAATCACACAGCCAGCCGAACGCATCAACACCACGCCCAACGTAAACACGATCAAAACCAGAATATCCGGCTTGCCATTACTGGCGATCCAAAGCGCCCAATACATCGGCCAAAGTAATAATAGGCTACCAATTGGCTTATGCATGCGTGTTAAACGCCAATACGCCTCAATGTTTTCTTTTTTTAATTCTAATTTCATCATTAATTAAACAAAGCTGGTAAAAAAAACTCGCTAACCAAAAACACGTGTTTATTAAGCTGATAAGCATTACGACGTGCCCAGATATGCGGCTGACCTTCAAGCATTTTTTGAGTTTCTAGGTTTAACTGATGGCAGCCAATTTTAGCCAGATCAAGCCCTACTCTTTTTAACCTTGGGTCACTAAAAATGACTTCGCCCAGCGGTTTGTCCCCTAGGTGTGTTAATTCTTGCAAGTGATGGGCAGCTTTTCTTGGCAAAGTGGTCCGTGCAAATACAAACGGTTGATTATTAATATTCAGCTGCACCTCACGAATAAGCGCATACCGATACGGGCGCTGATTTAAATAGCGGGCATCCGCCAATAAAGGTTTTGCCAGTCCTTGCCCTAACACATTGACACTAAAAGGCTCATCAAATGTATTTTTCATTCGCACAGTAAGTGAATTAGGCTCTAATAACCAGTCTACCACCTGTTGCGGCATCGAGTGTATTGGCCATCGGCTTAACGCACGCCATACGGGTTCTTGTAGGAAAAAGTTATTAATGTTCTTCAACACAGCCTGACTCAATTAAACTTGTGCATATTCTACTGAATTCGCTATCCAACGGTGAACTAATGGCTCAACTAACTCCGGCTGTATTCGCAAAACCTCCTCCGCAGACAGTGCCACTTGATCTAACAACTCAGCATCTCGCACTAAGTCAGCCACTTTAAACCGCATAAAACCAGCCTGTCGCTGACCTAATATTTCCCCTGGACCACGCAATTGCATGTCTTTTTCGGCAATTTTAAAACCATCCGTTGTTTCACGCATAATTGATAACCGCTCACTGGCATTTTTTGACAACGGCGCCTTATACATCAGCACACAATGACTTTCTCGTTGCCCCCTGCCGACCCTACCTCGCAGTTGATGTAGTTGCGCCAAGCCCAAACGTTCGGCATTTTCAATGACCATTAGACTTGCGTTAGGTACATCAACACCTACTTCAATAACCGTTGTCGCCACCAGAACCTGTAATGCTTGCTGCTTAAATTGCATCATCACAGTCTGCTTTTCTTGTGCTGTCATCCGACCATGTACCAAGCCAATTTTCAACCTTGGTAAACACTCTCGCAGCAAATCAGCCGCTACTTCAGCTGCCTGACACTGTAAAGCCTCCGACTCTTCAACCAGCGTACAAACCCAATACACTTGCCGGCCATCCTCAACCCCTTTTTCAATTCGCTCAATAATTTGTTCTCTTTTAGAGACCGGAAGCACCGCCGTGGTCACTGGTGTTCGCCCGGGTGGTAGCTCGTTAATAATCGACAAATCTAAATCTGCATACCCTAACATTGCTAGGGTTCTTGGAATGGGGGTTGCTGTCATCACCAACTGATGCGGATAAACCCCTGTCTTCGCTCCTTTATCGCGTAACGCTAATCGTTGATGCACACCAAACCGATGCTGTTCATCAATAATGACTAGACCTAGGTTTGCAAAGATTACTTTTTTTTGAAACAAGGCTTGTGTGCCAATTACGATGTTAGACCGACCTTCGGCAATATCGGCAGTAATTGACTCGTATGTTTTACCCTTATGTTGCCCAACAAGCCAATCCACTTGAACACCTAGATCTTTTAGCCACAATTGGAAGTTTTTGAAATGTTGCTCTGCTAATAGTTCTGTTGGTGCCATCATTGCTACCTGATACCCCGCCTCTGTAGCTGCTAAGGCAGCACACGCTGCAACCACTGTTTTCCCTGAACCAACATCCCCTTGTAATAAACGTTGCATCGGGTGTGAACGTGCCAGATCTGACAATATTTCTTGAATCACTCGGTTTTGTGCATTAGTCAGCTCAAAACCCAATGATGTTAAAAAACGCTGTCGACTTTCCCCAGTCGATTTAAAACTCGGCGCAACATCACAACGAACGCCTTTTTTTAACCGACTTAAACTAAGGTGATGAGCCAGTAATTCTTCAAATATTAAGCGTTTAAATGCCGGTCGCTGACTGGCATCCAAGCTTGGCATTGTGTCTGGGTAGTGTAATTGCTGCAAACTGTCTACTAACGTAGGCAGACCGCGTTGACTCAACATGGACTGCGGCAAACAATCACGAATGCCCATCCCTTGTTGAAGGAGCAAAAAAGCCTGCCTTATCAGTTTCCTAAATGATGCTTGATGTAAGCCATCTGTTACTGGGTAAACCGCAAGCAAACCTTCTTGAATTTCACCGCGTTGCGCTTCATTAATCAGCTGATATTCAGGGTGGACCACATCAGCAACCCCTTGTTTACTATAAGATTTAATATCACCAAAACAACGTAGCCACTGACCACGCTGCATAGCTTGTTTTTGACTGTTTGAAAAGTGAAAAAAACGTAATGTGACAAAGCCCGTCCCATCACTCAAGCGAACGAGCAAAGAGCGTCGCCCCCTAAAAACCACCTCTGCTAACTCAACTTGACCTTCAAATAAAGACGACTCCCCTGTTTTCAACGAGCCTATCGCAACCACCTTGCTTCTGTCTTCATAACGAAATGGCAAATGAAACAAGATATCTGCAACACTCACGATCCCTAGCCGACTTAATTTTTCGGCTACTTTTTCGCCAACACCTTTAAGGTAAGTTATGGGCAAATCATCCAAATAACTATCCACCACTATGACAGCCTTCTATGCAATAGTATTAATCGTCAACCAATACCATGACAGCGTCCATTTCGACACGACTATTTTTTGGTAATTCAGCCACGCCTATTGCCGCTCGTGCTGGGTAGGGCTGCGAAAAGTGGGCCGCCATTTTTTCATTGACCACCGGAAAGTCCGCCATATCAGTTAGATAAATATTTAGTTTTACAATATCTGCCAAACCACCGCCTGCCGCTTGTGCCACAGCGGTTAAGTTTTTTAATACTTGTTCAATTTGCTCTTCAATGCCGCCGCTAACCAGCACCATAGTTTCTGGCAATAGTGGAATTTGACCGGATAAATAAACCGTTTGGTCCACCTTAATCGCCTGCGAATAAGTGCCGATAGCATCTGGTGCTAAATCTGTATGAATGACTGTTTTTTGCAAAGCGCCCTCCTTAGTTCCTAATTCGTGCTATTTTTATAACCGATGCAAGTGCATGTAAACGACGCATCACCCTTGCTAAATGCTTCCTGTCCCGTACCGTTATGGTAAAAACATCACTAGAAGCATCTGCAGAACGTGAGGCTATTTTGATGTTTTCAATATTACAATCATACGATGATAATATTGATGCAATCTCTGCTAAAACACCCCGCTCGTTCTTTAACTCTAAGCCTATATCGGAACTAAACTCGCCTTCCACAATATTGGCCCACTGAACACTTAACCAATTTTTGTGTTTGCGTTTATATTCCCGTGTGTTTTTACAATGCACCCGATGTACCACCACACCACGCCCAGGGTTAAAGAAACCAATAATTTTATCGCCTGGAATTGGCCTACAGCAGGTACCCAAATTAATCAGCATCCCATCTGCACCGTGGATATTAAGCGTGGCTGTTGCTTGCTTACCCTTGGCAATGTCGATGAAGGAGTCTTCATCCCCAGCTGCTGCAATTAAATGTTGCGCAACCAACAAAGGCATTCGATTACCAAAGCCCAAATCCATCAATAAGGCATCAAGCGAACCAATTTGCTGTTCGCTTAAAAACTTTTGTAATTGTTCAGGGTCAACATCATCAAAATTTAAGCCGACACTTTTAAACTCTGCATTCAACAGTTGACCACCAAGACGAATAGCATCACGCTCTTTAAATTCTTTAAGGTGATTTCGAATAGCGTGCCTTGCTTTGTTGGTTACAACAAAATTTAACCAATTGGGGTTACAGACTGCGAAATCACTGGTCATAATTTCAATAGTTTGGCCATTTCTAAGCACTGTGTGCAACGGCTCCATTATTCTATTTATCTTCACGCCAGCACACGCCATACCAATATCGGTATGAACCGCAAAGGCAAAATCAACCGCCGTAGAGCCTTTAGGCAATTTAACAATTTTGCCTTTCGGCGAGAACACAAAAATTTCTGTCGGAAACAGATCCACCTTTAACGTATCAATAAACTCAAACGAGTCATCAGAACCCTTTTGCGTTTCTAACAGGTTCCTTAACCATTCATGCGCTCTCACTTTTGCATCATGCGCAACATCTGTTGTTTTATAAAGCCAATGTGCGGCAATCCCTGACTCAGCCAAACGATCCATTTCTAAGGTTCTAATTTGAAGCTCTATTGGCACTCCAAAGGGCCCAACTAATACGGTATGTAATGACTGATAACCATTCGTTTTTGGCAAAGCGATGTAATCTTTAAACCGACCCGGTACCGGTTTGAATAAATTATGCAGCAAGCCTAAGGCTTGATAGCATTGCTCAATTGTCTCGACAATCACCCTAAAGGCATACACATCAAACACTTCGTTAAAGGGTATGTTTTGCCGTTTCATTTTTCGATAAACGCTGTATAAGTTCTTTTCACGCCCGTAAATAACGCCCGGAAAGTCGGTGTCTAAAAACTTTTCTACCAGTAATTTCTCTACTTTATCGACGACCTCTTTTCGGTTGCCTCGAGCTTTTTTAATACTTTTATTGATAATCGCTCTGCGACGAGGGAACATTGCTTCAAAACTAAGGTCTTCTAATTCAAGCCGAAACTCATGCATTCCTAGCCGATGTGCAATAGGCGCATAAATATCTAATGTTTCTTTGGCAATCCGCCGTCTGCTAGCGGGTTTCATCACCTTAATTGTTCGCATATTATGCAAACGGTCAGCTAATTTAATAATAATCACTCGCAAATCTTTTGCCATTGCCAAAAACATTTTGCGCATATTTTCAGCCTGCGCTTCTTCACGAGTTTTAAAGTTAATTTTTGTGAGTTTACTCACTGCATCAACAAGGCCAGCAACATCATCATTAAATAACGACGCCAATTCCTCATAGGTCGTGTCTGTATCTTCAAGAAGATCATGCATTATGGCAGCCATAATGCAGTCAACATCCATTTTCATATGACTTAAAATGAGTGCGACAGACACTGGGTGACAAATATAATCTTCACCACTCAATCGGTATTGTCCAGCATGTGCTTCACTGGCCACTTGGTACGCCTGATGAACCTGATCCAATTGCTCCTGCGATAAGTACTCAGACAACACTGACATTAGCTCTGCTAACAAGGCCGTTTGCGGCAATTCAACGTTTTCTTTTTCTACATCCATCTACAATTATTTTCTTTTTCACATAAAAAATGCCCATGAGAGCATCATGAGCATTTGAGTCTATCACCAAAACTCTATTGGCGAATAGGCAGCGTTTCTAATTTTTTAGTTGGCCAACCCTAGTTTTCTTCAACAGTCACTTGCTCAGTTGAATCAGCGTCTTCAATAAACAACTCTTCAATCGGTGGATTATCAACCAAGTCCAACGCTTCTTCGGTGATATGACCGGCTGCGATTTCTCTCAGAGCAAGAACAGTTGGTTTATCATTTTCAAGCTCAAGGCTTGAATCAGCACCATCCATTATCTGGCGCGCACGTCTTGAAGCTAATAAAACCAACTCAAAACGGTTGTCTAATTTTTCAAGACAGTCAGAAACTGTTACACGTGCCATTTGAACCCCTTTTAAATATGAAATAATTTGAATAGTCGAACATTATACTATATTTTTAAATAATTAATTAAGCAACTGATTGATCAAAGCCGAGTGGGTGAGTTTTCCCCTTTTCATGGCTAATCGTTGAGTCTTTACAATCATGGCTAGCTCGTCCAAAGCCACTTCAAAATCATCATTGACCACCAAGAAATCATATTCTTCATGATGCACCATTTCATCCACTGCTGTACGCATTCGCTTATTGATAACCTCGTCGCTATCTAACCCACGTCCTCGCAACCTTTCCTCGAGAACCTGTTTGGACGGTGGCAAAATAAATATTGAACAGCTATCCTTCATCACACGGCGAACTTGTTGCGCCCCTTGCCAGTCAATCTCTAGAATAATATCCACCCCTTGTGCTAACTTTTCATCAACTAAGCGCTTGGACGTTCCATACGAATTGCCAAAAACGGTCGCGTATTCTAAAAAGCCATCTTGCGCAACAACCTGTTGAAAGCCTTCCTCGCTGATAAAGTGATAATCAATACCACTCACCTCACCTGACCGTGGTGCTCTCGTTGTACTTGAAACAGACACCTCAATATCTGAGAGTGTCTCTAATAACGCCTTCACTAAACTTGTTTTACCAGCCCCCGAGGGTGCAGATACGATAAATAATTGCCCTGTTCTCGTCACTTTTGTCCTTTATTCTATGTTTTGAATTTGTTCTCGCATTTGTTCTATCAGAACTTTTAACTCAACAGAAACATTCGTTGTTTGGATATCTGCCGACTTTGATCCCAAGGTATTCGCTTCTCGATTAAGTTCTTGCATCAAAAAATCTAACCGTCGTCCAACCGGTTCTTCTTGGTGCAAAATCCTACGTACTTCCTTAACATGTGACTCAAGCCTATCTAGCTCTTCTTCGACATCCATTTTTTGTAAAAAATAAACGAGTTCTTGCTCAAGCCTTGCTTGCTCAGGCTCATCCATCAAGTCCTTAATTTTCTTTTCTAGCTTTTCACGCAGTAAACCCTGCACTTCTGGTAACCGTGTTTTAGCTATGTCCATTTGTTCTTGAATCAGCTCACAACGCGAATCAACCATTTCCAATATATTGGCGCCTTCTCGTTCACGCGAGTCAATCAATTGCTCTAACGCCTGATTTAATAATAACATCGCACCATCATGCACCGGCTCTAAGTCCTCCCTTACCTCTGCTTGCACACCCGGCCAACGTAAAATATCTAACGCAGACAGCTTCTGAAACTGTTCCATATTCGTTTCGATCTTCGAGGTTGCTGTTAGCAACTGCTTCAAGCGTGCTTGATTTATTTCAATGCTTTCTTCGCCTTGCTTTTGTTTTCTGTAAACCAAGTTACAATCAACTTTGCCACGCTTTAGCCGCTTGCCAACTGCCTCACGAACTAATGGTTCAATCGTACGAAATATTTCAGGCAACCGAGGTGAAACATCTAAATAACGATGATTAACTGACCGAATCTCCCAAATCAACGTGTATCCTTCAACTTCACACTCACTACTTGCAAAAGCAGTCATACTTCTTATCATTTTGTCGCCTATACTTAACGTTAAACAATAAATATTAGGCTGTTTTTAAAAAGATTAATACCCTGATGACAAAAAACACCTTCTCACTTCCTACACACGCAACAACAAATCATACCGAGACCTTACCCTCTGGCACTGTTGTTAATGAATATATTATCGAACGCGTCATTGCACAAGGCGGTTTCAGCACCGTCTATTTAGCTCGCCAACTAAAAGATCAGCAACAAGTTGCTATCAAAGAATACAAGCCTAAACACCTAACTAGACGCGATGGCAACGCTGTCATGCCTATTGACTCGGCGGCACTAAACTTATTCCAACGTGGCCGCCAGTTATTTATGAAAGAAGCCACCTTATTAACAACCATCAAACACCCAAACATTGTTAGCGTGCTTAATTTTTTCCTCTGCAATAATACCGCTTACTTAGTGATGAATTATGACTACGGTATAACCCTTGGAAATTGGTTAAAAGATTCAACAAATATCGCGACCACTGAGTTTTTACTGGACGTTTTTCTACCCGTAATGCGATGTATTAAAAACATGCATCACAGAGGGTTACTTCATCTCGATATTAAACCCGATAACATTCTATTAAGACCCTCATGCAACCCTCTCATCCTCGATTTTGGTTCAGCACTGTCTTACAAAAACCAACAACAGCTAAATTCACATAGCATGACAAAGGGTTACGCTGCACCAGAACAACACGAGCAAAGCAAAACACTAGGCCCTTGGAGTGATTGCTATGCAATAGGCGCTAGCATGCGCACTTGTTTAGATAGAACCGCCCCTATAAGCTCATCAGACGTTGTCGCTATTGAAAAAAGGCAATCGGCCCACCGTCTTTATAAGAAGCAAATTAATGAAAATATTCTTTACGCTATCGACTGGGCCATGCAAATGTCACCCTCTAAAAGGCCCCAGTCCATCGACGACTTATTGAATATCATAAACTACCGCCAGAATTCTTAATTCAGTCAGATAAAGTGATTTTTCTGGCCTATAATGCGCATATTATCAAACGTGGCATTTTCAACGTTGCCCGTCATTCAATATTATTATCATAGGAAAAAACATGAGACCCAGTGGACGTAACCCTGACCAACTTCGCGAAGTAAAAATAACAACCAACTTTACGATTCACGCCGAAGGGTCTGTATTAATTGCCTGTGGTGACACCCAAGTCCTATGCACCGCTTCGGTTGAAAGCCGTGTACCAAGGTTTTTAAAAGACAAAGGTCAAGGCTGGGTCACTGCTGAGTACGGCATGCTTCCGCGTTCAACACACAGCCGTATGGGTCGCGAAGCTGCGCGCGGCAAACAAAGCGGTCGCACACAAGAAATTCAACGTCTCATAGGTCGTTCTTTGCGTGCCGCCGTTGATCTAAACGCACTAGATGGCTACACGATCACTATCGACTGCGATGTTCTTCAAGCAGATGGCGGGACACGCACCGCCTCTATTACGGGGAGTTTTATTGCTTTGTCATTGGCTATTGAAAAATTACTCGATGAGAAAAAAATCAAGAAAAACCCAATCCATGGTCAAATTGCTGCTGTCTCTGTAGGCATTTTCAACGGCGTGCCAGTACTAGACTTAGACTACCCCGAAGATTCCGAAGCGGAAACTGACATGAATGTCATTATGAATGAAGCAGGTGCCTTCATCGAAGTTCAAGGCACTGCGGAAGGGCATGCTTTCCGTCGTGAAGAACTGGATGAAATGTTAAACCTTGCCGCATCTGGCATTAGCGAATTAATGCAGCAACAGCGTGACGCCTTAGCAAAATGATCCAACAACTTGTGCTGGCCAGCAGCAATAAAGGGAAAATAGCAGAAATTCAGGCGATGCTTAAACATCAAAACATTGAGATTGTTTCACAATCACATTTTGATGTGCCTGATGCCGAAGAAACCGGCACTACGTTTATTGAAAACGCTATCATTAAGGCTAGACAAGCAACAAAAATTTCAGGTTTACCTGCCATTGCGGATGACTCTGGACTAGAAGTTGATGCCCTTAATGGCGCGCCTGGCGTCTATTCTGCCCGTTATGCAGGCTTACCCAGCAACGATAAAAAAAATACCGCAAAGTTACTCAATGCGTTAGCCGACGTAGCTCAGGAAAAACGTACAGCACGCTTTCATTGCGTGATGGTTTTCATGGCACATGCTAATGACCCTTCCCCTTTGATCTCTCATGGTGTTTGGGAAGGGCGTATCGCATTTCAAGAAAATGGCGATAATGGTTTTGGCTATGACCCCGTTTTTTTTACCCCTGAACACCAGTGCCTCTCTGCTGAGCTAGCGCCCTCTATCAAAAACACAATCAGTCATCGCGCCAAAGCATTGAACCAACTCATGCCTCAAATTTCTGATTACTTCACGACGCAAGCATGACAAAAGGCTCAACAGATTATAGCCTCTATATTCATATCCCTTGGTGCATTAAAAAATGCCCCTATTGTGACTTTAATTCACATGAAAAAAAAGGCGACTATAACGAAGAACTGTACGTTAACGCGCTGATAAAAGATCTCTCAACCGAAATAGAAACTGTTAACAATAAGTCATTAAAAAGTATCTTTATCGGTGGCGGCACACCCAGCCTCTTTTCCGCTGCTAGTATTCACCGCATTCTAGAGGCAACCGATAATGCGCTGGGTATTAATAAACAGACTGAAATTACCTTAGAAGCTAATCCTGGTACAGCCGAAGCCAAGAAATTTTCTGACTTTCACGCAATTGGTATTAACCGCCTATCCATTGGCGTGCAAAGCTTTAATAACGAACATTTGAAAAAACTGGGCCGTGTTCATGATGCTGAGCAAGCGCATAATGCCATCCAACTAGCACAAAAAGCTGGTTTTAATAGAATCAATCTTGACCTCATGTTTGGCTTACCCGGCCAGAACATCCAACAAGCCATTGACGACGTTGAAATGGCACTAAGTTACCACACAGGCCACCTGTCTCATTATCAACTCACCCTTGAAAAAAACACCTTATTTTATAAACACCCACCAGCGTTACCGCATGATGAGTTAATTTGGGATATGCAAGTTGCCTGTCAAACAAAAATTGATAACGAACTTAACCAATACGAGGTATCTGCCTATGCTGCCGAGGGGCAGCAGTCTCGTCATAACCTAAATTATTGGCAATTTGGCGACTACATTGGAATCGGCGCGGGCGCACATGGCAAGTTAACCGATGAACAAGGTACTATCTCACGCTATTGGAAAAAGAAACTGCCTCGAGACTACATCAAGCTGGCGGGCACTCAAGATGTTATAGGTGGAAAAAATATCGTTAAAGACGCTGAGTTACCTTTTGAATACATGATGAATGCTTTGCGCTTAAAATCAGGCTTTACAGTTGACCACTATCAACAACAAACACATCAAAACGCTTACCAAATACAAGCCATCTTAGACTCACTGGTTAACAAGAAATTATTACAGCGGAACGCTTCAAGCTACCGCTGCACCGAGCAAGGATGGAACTTTCTAAATGATACCGTAGAACACTTTTTACCCAGCGAATGAACGAATTACTGATCAACAAAACTTACAGTTGCCCATACTGCGGAGAACGAATCGATACCTTCATCGACACCTCTCAAGGCAACCATCAAACAGTCGAGGACTGCAGTGTCTGCTGCCGCCCGATTGAGTTAAACATAGAAATTGATATCAGCAGCCAAGAAGTTAACCTAACTGCACAAACTGATTCAGAATAATATCGCGCCAAAAGATTGCTTCGTTCCTACGAAATAGAGCACCTTTCAGTATAAAATAGCCCAACATTAACCCAGATAATCAGACCATGAAAAATTACAAACGCGAGTTTATTGAATTCGCCCTGCAATGCAACGCACTCAAATTCGGACAATTCACCCTAAAGTCTGGCCGAATTAGCCCTTACTTTTTTAACACCGGGCTATTTAACACGGGCTATCGTTTACGAAAATTAGGGCATTTCTATGCACATGCCTTGATAGACTCTGGCATGGATTACAATATTTTATATGGCCCCGCTTATAAAGGCATTCCACTTGTTTGCGCTGTGTCTATTGGCTTATCTGAGGTGTCAAATCAAGATATACCCTATGTTTTTAATCGTAAAGAAGTCAAAGACCACGGCGAAGGTGGCTTGTTAGTCGGCTCAGAACTGAAGGGTAACGCTATCATTGTTGATGATGTTATTAGTGCCGGAACCTCGGTTAGAGAGTCTGTCGATATTATTCGATCAGCTAATGCGACTGCATCCGGTGTTCTAATCGCGCTTAATCGGCAAGAAAAAGGTCGTGGCGACACCTCAGCAATCGACGATGTAGAAGAAAGCTATGGCTTTAAAGTCGCTTCTATTATTGGCTTAGCAGACATTATCGATTACCTCAAAGAATCAGCTGAACCTGAGCATTTAAACAGTATTCTTAAGTATCAAGAAACTTACGGGACTGGCTAGCCCCCACCACGAAGAAACTTAAGCAAAAACACGTCCATAAACTGCGCTTGCTTTTCATCATCCATCGTTGAAAAGTCAAAGCTCACGGGCAACATTGGTAGGCGCGTAGAGGATACTTTATGCGTACCCTCATGACCTAAGCTAAGACGCGCCTGTTGATCAGCTACTGTAAAGATAATGAGATTTTCATCGCGTTTATAAACCAATTTATTTTGGTTCTCGAGCAACGAAAGAAACTCTTTGCGCGAGAACCCCATGTCTAATGTAAATTGTTTTTTTTTAAATAGTTTCATTATTCAGCCTCACTTGTTGTCAACTCAAAGAACACTGGCTTTGCTGTTCAGGTTGCAACTTTTCGATTCATCACACGTTCCTTTAAAGCTAAAATAAAGCATAAAAAAAGCGAGACTTTTGTCTCGCCCTTTCTATTAGCACTTTGATCAGCTAATGGATATCAAACGCCGATGAATGCCATTTATCTTATAACGTCAGTCGTTATTTTGCTGGCATCGCTTTCGCCGCATAACCTTTCATTTTGTCATACCCAGTCCAGTTCGCATCTTGATAAGTAATAGCATCCGTTGGGCATGCTTTTGCACACTCTGGGTCACCGCCACATAAATCACATTTAATCACTTTGCCACTGTCTGCATTATAGTTAACCGTTCCGAATGGGCAGGCAATCGTGCAAACTTTACAGCCAACACATAAATCATTAACAATTTCTTTTGCGCCTGTTTCTTTATTCAACTGAATCGCTTCAACAGGACAAGCATGCATACACCACGCTTCATCACATTGGGTACACGTGTAAGGTACAAAAATACCTTCTTCATGAAATGGGAAGATTTTAATTCTGGATTTTGCTGGGTTAAAAACACCCTCGCCTTCATAAGAACAAGCCATTTCACACTGCAAACAACCCGTACATTTATTTGCGTCAATAACTAATGACATCTGCATAACACCCTCCTGTGGGTTCTATTTACTTTTAATAACATTAACAAAAAATTTATACCGTAAAGACATAAGGCCTAATTTGATTGGTAAAACTTACCTCTTTGCCACACTCACACTTAACCGCCCGTAACACTCATATGTCGAAAAATAACAGGTTGTTCTGTCATATCAAAATCATGCCCTTTAGGCTTTATGTCCATTGACTCTATAAGCGCTTCTTTGACCTTATTTAAATCTGTTGGGTTCGCTCTTAGTACCTGCTTTAAATCCATTGAGTGCTCTTGCCCCAGACACAATAACAACAAGCCCGATGCTGTAACACGCACTCTATTGCAAGTATCACAAAAGTTATGGCTATGTGGAGAAATAAAACCTACCAAATTATCATAACCTTTTACGCCGTAATAACGTGCTGGACCACCCGTATTTTTTGTACTTGGTAGCAATTCAAATTGTTGTTCTATATCGCGCTTAATTTCATCACTAGAGTAATACGCCTCTTGTCTCGAGTGACTTTCTATGGCCCCTAAAGGCATTTCTTCAATAAAGCTGATATCGAGCCCCTCTTTCATTGCAAACTGAACTAAGCTGTTTACCTCATCGTGATTCCTATTTTTAAGAATCACCGCATTTAGTTTAATTTTTTCAAAGCCCGCTTTTTTAGCAGCTTGAATACCTTCTAAGACAGTATTAAGGTCACCCACTCGCGTTACTTTTTTGAATTTATCCGCATCAAGACTATCTAAGCTGATATTGATTCGTTTGACGCCAGCCTCTTTCAATGGGTGTGCTAATTTAGTTAATTGCGAACCATTTGTCGTAATAACTAATTCTTCCAAGCCCTCTAACTTAGCAACATCTGCCAGCATATTGACGATATCTTTTCGTACCAAAGGCTCACCCCCTGTTATACGAATTTTCGTCACGCCCATTTCTACAAAAGCCTTCGATAAACGAGTTATTTCCTCTAAGCTCAATACCTCTTCGCGCGGTAAAAACTCCATATCCTCGCTCATACAATACACACAGCGAAAATCACAACGGTCTGTCACAGAAATTCGCACATAGGTGACTTGTCGACCAAATTTGTCGATTAACTTATTTGTGTTTATTATTGGCGATACGGCATTCATACAATCTAAACTGCTTCTCCTAATTTTTCTTAAGAAACTCCCGCACTTCAAAAGGTTACGAGCTTCTTGAGAATTACTTTCATTTGAAAATTATTCTCATTTATAATTAATGACTTACAGCCACATTCGTACTTTGTACACCTTACCGCAGTTTAAATTTATAGGTCAATAAATTAGTTCATAAAGCTAACTCCAAACTAGGGCTTTTATATACCTCCCAAGGCCTATTTCATCATTCACTTCACCTTCACTGTAATTAAGATAAACTAGCTTCTATAACAATTATTACAACAGCCCCCCTTTACTATAGATGCGACTATCATTAAAAACATACCTCACCAGCTACGTACTGATTACTGCATTTATTTTATCTTATAGCGCTGTCGCCGATACAGGCACGCCGATAAAAATATCTGTCCTTAAGTTTGGTACTGTTAACTGGACATTAGAAACCATAAAGAAAAACCGACTTGATAAAAAAAATGGTTTTGAACTCATCATCCAGCCTTTAGCCAACACTCAAGCGGGCAAAATTGCACTGCAAGCAGGTGCCGCCGATATTATTGTCTCAGATTGGACATGGGTTGCGCGCCAACGCCAATTCTCATCTGATTATTTATTTGCCCCCTATTCATCCGCGGCAGGTTCTATTATGGTGCCTAATGACTCAGCTATTCATTCCATCAAGGATTTGAGCGGTAAGAGATTAGGGATCGCAGGAGGCGAGCTAGATAAAAACTGGCTGTTACTCCGAGCATTAGCATTAAAAAAAGGCATCGACCTTCAAACAGGCCTCGATACATTTTTTGGCGCCCCACCGCTGCTCAATAGCCTCATCAAACAAGGCCAGTTGGACGCCCTAATCAATTATTGGCACTATAGTACGCGTTTAAAAGCAGATGCTTATCGTGAAATTATTAATACGCATGAGATTATTCAGCAACTCGGTATCAACAAAACCGTTCCCATCCTTGGCTACGTTTTTAGTGAAAAATGGGCACGAGAGCAGTCAATCAGCCTCAATAATTTTCTCACCGCTAGCCATGATGCCACTCAGCTCTTATGTACTTCCGATAAACACTGGAAAGCCATCTTGCCGCTAACCAAGACACACAACACACTGACTCAACAACTGTTACGCAAGAGTTATTGCGAAGGACAAATTAAAAAATTTTCAGCTGAAGAGAAACAAGCCATTGCTGATATTTACTCTATATTAGCCGATATTGGAGGTGAAAAACTTGTCGGGACAGTCAAGCAATTTGACCCTAATTTATTTTGGAATAGCGGCCATTAATTAATCAACCTCATGATGCTACGCTCCTCATTCTTAAACTCGGTGTTATCATTAGGGCTGCTGATATTAATTTGGCAACTTGCCGCGGTCACATTTAACAGCCCCGTCTTACCCTCACCTTTACTGGTTTATAAGACACTGGCACATGCTATTCAAACCCATGAATTACCACATCACCTTGGCGTAACTTTATATCGGTTAATAATTAGTTTTTTTCTGGCCATGCTTATAGGAACCGCCATTGGGATTCTTTTAGGGCGGCACAATTCACTCAATCAATTTTTTGATAGTTGGCTAATCATTCTGCTAAATATCCCTGCTTTGGTGACTATTATCTTGTGTTACATTTGGTTTGGTTTGATTGAAACAGCTGCTATTTTCGCTGTCGTTATCAACAAGATTCCCAACGTTATCGTCACCATTAGAGAAGGCACTAAAAACCTAGATGAGCACCTTATGGAAATGACTAGGGCTTATCGATTTGGGCGCTACAAGACATTGCGTCATGTAATTCTCCCCCAACTCTTTCCTTACATTATGGCTGCCGCCAGAACCGGCCTTGCTCTAATATGGAAAATAATTTTAGTCGTTGAAATGTTAGGCAGAAGCGATGGCATGGGTTATCAAATACACCTGTTTTTTCAACTTTTTGATATCCCCAGCATTATGGCTTATACCGTTTCTTTTATTATTGTCATTCAATTGATAGAAAGCATGATATTAAAACCCTTGGACAAAAAATCTCAACGCTGGAAATAACGTACGATGAGCTCTCTTACTGTCGATATAAAAAAGAAGAACTTTCCAAAAAGTGGGCTTAAGGAAACGTTCACCGTCATAGACAACCTTTCTTTCGATATAACAAATAATGAGTTTGTCTGCCTTGTCGGCCCATCAGGCTGTGGCAAAACAACGCTGCTTAATATTATCGCGGACCTTGATAGTGATTATGACGGTACTATTAATAGTCAAAGCAGCAAGCTTCGACCCAGTTACGTTTTCCAAACTCCCCGTTTATTACCATGGCGAACTGTCTTGGAAAACATTCAATTAGCAACCCAGCCCGATGCTTCTTTAGCCAGCATAATAAAAACTCTTCAATCCTTAAACTTAGGCGACCATCTACATAGCTACCCCCATCATTTATCACTGGGAATGCAACGACGGGTTTCACTTGCAAGAGCTTTTTGCTTACCAAGTAACTTGTTGTTAATGGATGAGCCGTTCGTTTCGCTCGACCAGGCCAACGCGAACAAAGCCAGAGGGGCTTTATTAAACTTATGGCATGAAAAACCAAGGTCTATATTATTTGTTACCCATGATTTAAGCGAAGCGATAACACTAGCCGATCGCATTTTATTTTTATCCGCCCCCCCTAGTCATATTATCGCCGAGGTCAACATTAGCCTGACGAGAACTGAACGCACACCCAATCAAGTTAACGCATTTAAAGAGCATCTGAAAACCAGCCAACCAAACATTCGCCCATTTCTGTAAGTTAAACGCCTAAACTGACTATAAAAAATATAACCTCTGTTTCCTTAAGATACTCATAAACAAAAAAAATCCGCTACCAAATTTGGCAGCGGATTTTTATAGCTATTAAACCATCCTCAAAAAGAGGACTTCTCACAAATGGTCAAGCAATTAGTTTCACTTTAAGCTGCTTTTTTAGCTGCTTTTTTTACAGTGTCTTTAACTTCTTGAGTTACTACTGAGTTGCTTTCTTGAACAAGCTTAATCACTTCTTCGTTATAAGCCTTAACCTCTTCAATCAATTCTTTACTATCAGCTTGTACTTTTTCAAAGCTACTTTGGGCCAGTTCAACCTGATCTTTAACAAAAGCACTTAGGCCTTCAAGATCTGTAATGGCAGTAGCCGCTTTAATGCGTGCTTCAGTGAGAGCAACATATTCTTTAGCTGCAGCTTGTTGTGCGGCAATAGCTTTTTCGAACTGTGCTTTATTTAATTCAACTAATTTTTTAGCAGGAGCGAATAAAGTTTCTAGATTATTTAACATGTCATATCCTTTTATTTGTTTTAAGGTATAAGCAATAACTTCTTCTTTGCTGAGTTGGATTATACAGTGTTTTTATTGCAGTGCAACACTTATCTAAGTATCGCATTTTGCACGCACTGTCAACACCCCTTGAACCACTAGTGGTATTAGTCCCCTTACTAAATATTTATATTGCAGTCTTAAAAGAACATACGCTAACCTCTTTAGTTAACGTATCATTAACGACGACGATATCCATTTAATAGTCTCGATTATTCAGCGTAATGAATGGTAAAAAAGTCTTATTTAACCAAAAAGGAGCAGTGTTATGTTTATCGCAATGAACCGCTTTAAAGTAAGCCTTGGCAAAGAAAACGAGTTTGAAGAAGTTTGGCGTTCACGCGAATCTCGCTTAAATGAAGTCCCTGGTTTTAAAACATTTCACCTTTTACGTGGCCCAGCACTTGAGGATCACACCCTATTTGCCTCACATACAACATGGCAAGATAAAGCGGCTTTTGATGACTGGACTCACTCGGACGCGTTTAAACAAGTGCACGCTCAAGCCGGGCAAACAAAAGGTTTATATATTGGGCACCCTAACTTTGAAGGGTTTGAAGTCGTTTTATAGCTTAGGTGGTTTAGTTGTTTTTTTTGTTACATCAGTCTCGTCTTCCCGCTTGAACTCACCTTCGATGATATCCCCATCCAACGCGTCTTCACGGCTGCCTTGTTGAAACGGGCCATCTTGTTGGAAAGAGGCTTGGCCCATTAACGAGCTCTGCAGAATAGAGCGCGCAAAGCGATATCGTAACGACGGCACTAAACAAAGAAAACCAATAATGTCCGTCAAAAAGCCTGGTGTTAACAGCAAGGCTCCACTGACCAGCAACATAGCACCCTCAACCATCTCCACTGCTGGTATCTCAGCTCTAGACAGGCTTGCCTGTATGCGCTGTAGTGTTGCTAGGCCCTGCAATCTAAACAGGTAAGCACCTAATACCGCTGTCAGCAAAATCAACACAACGGTAGGAAACGCACCGATTATGCCTCCCACCTGAATAAGAAAATAAATTTCCACCACAGGGACAACAATTAAGAGTAACAAAAAAACAGAAAAGGGATTCATAGCCAACAGCTTACACAGGAACGATGCCTTTGTAAAAACTGGCATACAGATAAACAGCACAATAACAACATTAAAAAGAAAGATATCAGGAGCTCTTCAGGTCCTAATCTCTATGCAAAACAAAATCAGCTCCTTTGTATTACCGGTGGCGTTATAATGCCTACAAATAACAATGAACAACAAGCACCTGAGCAATGCTTGATATTTCAAGTTAGCATACTGACCCAATCAATTACTCAATGAAAACAAGAAATGTAATTATTTTATGTCTTCTCCTTTGCGCTGTATTTTCTACATCAATGGGGCTTGCAGCTGAGGCAGACCTTAATAAAAAAAATATTACCGATACAATAGGTGATTTATTTGATCGATTCAGCACTTCCCCCTCTGATGCATTACTGGAACCAGACGATGCCTTTAAATTTTTTGCAGAGGTAAACGACCAACAACACATTATCTTAAATTGGCAAATTGCTGACGGTTATTACTTATATCAACAACAGGTTGAGGTAACAGTAATCAACCCTCAAGGCGTTCAGTTAGAAGCAATAAAATTCCCAAAAGGCAAGCGCAAAGTAGATGAGATATTTGGTGATACGGTGGTTTATTACCATGATTTACGACTCACCCAACGCTTAACCAATCCACTTGTTAAACCCACTAACGTAACGCTCAACATTCGATTTCAAGGCTGTGCTGATATTGGGGTTTGCTACCCGCCCATGAATAAAACGGTGAGCTTATCCCTGCAACCGACAAACCACCTAAATATTACCCAGCCGACAAAACCTACCCCTAGCAATATTTCGGAACAGGGCCGAATCGCCAAAGCTCTTGTGGACAATACCGTTTGGTTGACCGCTTTAACCTTCCTGGGGTTTGGTCTATTACTCTCATTGACGCCTTGTGTATTTCCCATGATCCCTATTCTGTCTGGCATTATTATTGGGCATGGCAAAAGCCTTACTACACGTAAAGCCTTTTATTTATCCTTTAGTTACGTGTTTGCCTCGGCAATAACGTATGCGCTTTTCGGCATATTAGCGGGCCTGTTTGGTAGTAACTTACAAGCCACCTTTCAAAACCCTTGGATTCTCAGCATCTTTAGTGGGCTTTTTGTGTTACTTGCTTTATCGATGTTTGGCTTGTATCAAATACAGCTGCCTAATGCACTCCAAAGTAAACTATCTCAACTGTCACAACACCAAAAACACGGCTCCTTATGGGGCAGTGCAATCATGGGTATTTTATCGACACTTATTGTTGGCCCCTGTGTTGCTGCGCCACTCGCCGGGGTGTTGATTTATATAGGACAAACGGGCGATGCTGTATTAGGCGGCCTTGCACTATTCTCGTTAGGCCTCGGTATGGGCATTCCCTTACTAATTATCGGTGTTTCTGCGGGTAAATTATTACCTAAGGCCGGGCACTGGATGGAACCCATTAAGTACTTCTTTGGGGTGTTATTATTGGCTGTCGCTATCTGGCTTGTTGAGCGCATTTTACCGGCCAGCATCACACTCCTTTTGTGGGCAAGCTTATTTATTATTTGCGCGATTTACCTTAACGCACTGGATCGGTTACCAGAAAATTCTTCGGGTTGGCAAAAACTATCCAAAGGAGTCGGTGCTATTTTGATGATCTATGGTGTTATTTTAATGCTCGGTGCAGCCTCCGGCGGAAGCAACCCCTTAAAACCTTTAGCCAACTTTAGTCTTTCGCAAAAAAATAACACTCTACAGCATAGCCTGCCATTTAAGAGAATCCAAAATATTGACGACTTACAGGCTGCTTTACAGCTTGCCTCTCAAAACAAACAATTCGTCATGTTAGATTTTTATGCTGACTGGTGTGTTTCCTGTAAAGAAATGGAAGCCTTTACCTTTAGTGAACCATCTATCCAACAGGCTTTAAAAAACACCCTGCTGTTGCAAGCAGATGTCACCAAAAATAATGATGAAGATCGAGCATTATTAAATGCTTTCTCACTTATTGGGCCACCAGCCATTTTATTTTTTTCGCCTAACGGCACTGAAATAAAACAACATCGAGTCATCGGCTATATGGCAGCTGACGATTTTCTAAAACAACTACAAATACTGAAATAAATGAAGAAGAAGGCTCTATTTTCAATTGGTTTTATACTTATCTTCGCTACCGTTGCTATCACTTTGTTTAGCAAGAACCCTTTAACTATTAGCTCTAACGACACAACAGCTACTCAGCAGGCCCCAACCATGCGGCCAGAGTTTTCTTTTCCCGACCTTCAAGGCCAGTTACGAAACATTAAGGAATGGGACGGCAATTATATCGTGCTTAATTTCTGGGCAACTTGGTGCCCACCTTGTCGTGAAGAAATCCCTGAATTCATTGCCATGCAAAAAGAATATGGTGCAACCAACCTACAGTTCATTGGAGTTGCCATTGATAACACGGTCTCAGTTAACAAATTTGCTTTAGAAGTAGGCATCAACTACCCAAATTTAATTGCCAAAATACAGGGTCTGGATCTAGCAAGGCAATACGGCAACACCATGGGCGCCCTTCCTTTTTCTGTTATTATCAACCCTGAAGGCCGCATTATTACTCGTCAAGTAGGGCTTCTTGAACGATCCAAAATTCTTAAATCCATTCAGCTTTCAAAAGGCTAACTCCTGCTAACTTGCTTATATTTGTCTTTATCTTTCGCGAAATAACATTTTATATAGACTTTATCCAAAAGCTTTGGCAAAATCCCCCCTTATTGCAAGATGAAATTGCATAACCAATTATTTTTAAGTTAGTACATTATGGCAATTATTTCAGTCATCAACGGCCCAAACCTAAATATGCTAGGCACACGAGAACCTGGGATTTATGGTGCTCAAACTCTCGCAGATATAGAGCATTCCTTAACTCAGCTGGCCGAACAACACGGACACGAATTGCTTTTCTATCAAAGTAATGCAGAGCATGACCTTGTTAATAAAGTACAACAAAGTAAGCATGATAAGGTTGCTGTTATCTTATTAAACCCAGCGGCTTTTACGCATACAAGCGTTGCCTTGCGTGATGCCCTATTAGCAAGCGACACACCTTTTATTGAGCTTCACTTATCAAATGTTCATGCTCGCGAGTCATTTCGCCAACACTCTTATTTTTCAGATATTGCCAAAGGTGTTATCTGTGGCTTCGGCCCCGACAGTTATAAATTAGCGCTGCTTGCAGCTCTCCCATTAATACAAAAACCATCAAGAGATTAATTATGGATATAAGAAAAGTTAAAAAACTGATCGAACTCATCGAAGAGTCCGATATTGCAGAAATTGAAATTCACGAAGGTGAAGAGTCTGTACGTATCAATCGTTACTCTTCAACACAACCTGTTGCCGTAACACAAATGCCTGCACCTGCTGCCGCTCCAGCCGTTGCCAGCGCTGCGCCTCAAGCAGCTGCAAGCGACAATACTGAACAGCCGTCTGGACATGTTATTACTTCTCCAATGGTCGGCACGTTTTATGACGCACCTGCGCCAGGCTCGGCCCCTTTCGTCAAAATAGGTCAATCCGTTCAAAAAGGCGATACCTTGTGCATTATTGAAGCAATGAAAATCCTTAACCAAATTGAAGCGGACAAATCTGGTGTTATTGCATCAGTGTTGACTGAGAATGGCCACCCAGTCGAATTTGATCAGCCACTTTTCATCATCGAATAACCGCCCCTGAGACGAGAAAAATATGTTCGATAAAATTCTTATTGCCAACCGTGGTGAAATTGCTTTGCGTATTTTGCGTGCCTGTCGCGAAATGGGCATCCAAACAGTTGCCGTTCACTCCTCTGCCGACCGTGATTTAAAACACGTTCGTTTAGCAGATGAATCCGTTTGTATTGGCGGTCCTTCATCTACAGAAAGCTACCTAAACGTACCCGCCATTATTAGTGCTGCAGAAATTACCGATGCCCAAGCTATTCACCCCGGCTACGGCTTTTTGTCTGAAAATGCGGACTTTGCTGAACGCGTAGAACAAAGCGGCTTTACATTTATTGGCCCTCGCTCGGAAACAATTCGCCTAATGGGTGATAAAGTCTCAGCGATTGAGGCAATGATTAAGGCTGGCGTGCCTTGCGTTCCCGGTTCAGATGGCCCGTTAAACGATGACAAAGAACGAAATGTCAGATTAGCCCGTGATATTGGCTACCCCATTATCATTAAAGCTGCTGGCGGTGGTGGTGGCCGCGGGATGCGTGTGGTTCATACAGAAGCAGCCCTTTTGAATGCCATTTCACTGACCAAAACCGAGGCTAAAAACTTTTTTGGTAACGATATGGTGTATATGGAGAAATTCCTTGAAACGCCACGCCATATCGAATTCCAAGTGCTGGCCGACCAACACGGTAACGCCATTCACTTGGGAGAACGTGATTGCTCAACTCAGCGTAAGCACCAAAAAGTAATTGAAGAAGCGCCCGCAATTGGCATCAGCGAAGAGGTTCGCCAAGAAATTGGTACTCGCTGTGCGAAAGCCTGTACAGATATTGGCTACTATGGAGCAGGAACCTTTGAGTTCTTATATGAGAAAGGTGAATTTTATTTCATTGAAATGAATACACGGGTTCAAGTAGAGCATCCAATTACAGAAATTGTCACTGGTGTCGATATTGTTGCTGAACAACTGAAAATTGCCGCTGGTCTACCACTTGGTTACACGCAAGATGATATTAAAATTTCAGGTCACGCTATTGAATGTCGTCTAAATGCTGAGCATTCTGAAACCTTTATGCCTTCACCAGGGAAAATCACACAGTTACATATCCCAGGCGGTCCTGGCATTCGCTTTGATAGCCATATCTATAACGGCTACACCGTGCCTCAATACTATGACTCGATGATCGGCAAACTGATCGCATCAGGCCCCTCTCGCGACTCTGCACTTGCTCGCACAAAAACAGCTCTTAACGAAACGGTTATTGATGGCATTCACACCAATATCCCGTTATTAAAGGACATTGTGGTCGACAAAGATTTTGCCTCAGGCGTCTATAATATTCATTACCTTGAAAAGAAACTGGGGATGTAATCGGCATGGCATGGCAACAATTGACCATTGCAACAACTCAAGAGTTAGCCGCAACGATTGAAGGCTTATTAGAAAACCTTGGCGCTCTGTCTGTGACCATCACAGACAGAGCCGACCAACCTATTTATGAGCCGCCATTAAATAGCACGCCTCTATGGCAACATGTCTCCATTACAGGTTTGTTTGACGAACAAGACGACCTTAAAAATATCGAGCAATTTTTTAACCAACAACTTGGCCATCAGGGCGAGTGGCAATTAACTATTGAGCGTCTAGAAGACCAAGTCTGGGAACGTGTTTGGCTTGAAAATTTCCAACCCATTAAATTTGGCGATAACTTTTGGGTTTGCTCTACCGAACATGACATTGCAGATTCCAATGCAACCTTATTACGACTCGACCCTGGTCTAGCATTTGGCACTGGCACACACCCTACGACCGCCCTTTGTCTCGATTGGTTAGCCAAACATGATCTTACAAAAAGCAATATTATCGACTTTGGATGTGGCTCTGGCATACTCGCTATTGCAGGTCTTTTATTAGGCGCAAAAAGTGCTATTGGCATAGACATTGACCCTCAGGCACTTATCGCCACAACGAGCAATGCCGAACAAAACAATGTACTTGATAAAGTCAAGGTTTATGCCGCTGATCAATACCCTCGAAAACCCCAAGCCATTGTCATTGCGAATATTTTAGCTGAGCCGCTTATCTCTCTATCAAGCGATATTTCAGCCTTAGTTAAACCCAAGGGCCATTTATTATTATCTGGCATCCTTAGCGAACAAGTAACGCAAGTTATTAGCGCCTACCAACATGAATTCATCTTCTGCCCTGCCACCATTAGAGACAATTGGGCTTGCCTCCATGCCGTTAAAAAAACTTGAGCAATGCCTTATGCACTTTGTCCTTTTTGTTTTAGTACATTACATGTCACCCCTGAACAATTAGCAGTTAAGTCAGGCGTTATTCGCTGCGGCCATTGCCATAAAGTATTTAATGCACGGGAAAATGAACTCAGCGCCGATATTGAGCGAACTATTCCCATTAAGCCCAATGAAGACATCACTCAGTCATCGACTGCTACCCAAGAGCACTCGTCTGAAGCTGATTCTCCTCCAATTATTGCGGCATGGGAGTCTACAAAAACCACCCATCACTATAAACTGCCTTACGGTCTGCTTTCATTTGTATTAGTGTTAGCGCTTCTCACTCAAATTGCCTTCATTGAATCAACACGATTAACTCAGAACACACAATTACAACCCTTCTTCAAAAAACTCAATAACACCTTCGACTTATCAATTCCTAGCTACCAAAACCTGGATGAAATTCACATCATTGCACGCCAGCTTACGCCTCACTCAAAGCTATATGAGCTGCTGTCTTTTCAACTCACAATCAAAAATTCCGCCTTAGCCGAACAACCCTATCCAAGCATAAAATTGCTACTAACATCGACTCTCGGTGAGCCAATAGCTCAAGGAGTTTTCACTAAAAATGATTACCTAGCAGACAGTGAAATCAATGATTATTTCGCACCTCAATCCCTAAGGAACATTACGCTTACCTTCCAAAAACCTAGCAAAACTGCCTTTGGTTTTGAAATATCCTTTCAACCTTAAGGTAAAATGCTTGCGATAAATCGCCGCTAAGGATTGACTCAAGATCAGACAATAGCGACACTAAACACCTGAGAGTGTCGCATAAAACTCTCAACTCAACCCCTTTAAGTTCTTATGAAAATTGGTCCGTATACATTAAGTAACAACTTAGTCTTATCCCCAATGGCTGGAATAACCGACAGACCTTTTCGTCAACTTTGTCGGGAATTAGGCGCTGGCTTAGCGGTGTCTGAAATGACTGCGTCAAACCCAGCTTTACGCAAACACCGACGAACCTTATTAAAACTCGATCATAATGGCGAGGACGAGCCTCGCTCGGTACAAATTGTTGGCACAAATCCCAAACAAATGGCTGAAGCGGCTCTCTTTAATCAAGCCAATGGCGCACAAATTATTGATATCAACATGGGCTGTCCTGCTAAAAAAGTATGTAATGTCGCTGCTGGTTCAGCCTTATTAAGAGACGAACCTTTGGTTGAAGAAATTTTAAAGTCTGTGGTTTCTGCCGTCCACATTCCGGTAACGCTAAAAATAAGAACTGGCTGGGATCCACTCAGTAAAAACGCCCCCACCATTGCTAAAATTGCCGAGCAAGCCGGCATACAGGCCCTTGCGATTCATGGTCGGACACGTGCTTGTAAATATGATGGAAACGCTGAATTTGACACCATTAAACTCGTTAAACAATCCATCAACATTCCGGTATTTGCCAATGGAGATATAACTACCCCTCAACGAGCACGTGACGTATTACATCACACCAATGCAGATGGTCTGTTAATAGGCCGTGGTGCCCAAGGGCGACCTTGGATTTTCAGAGAAATTGACCATTTCTTGAAAACAGGCGAGACCTTAGCGCCACCTGACTTTGAGGAAATAAGACAGGTTGTTATTCGCCATATTACGCAGCTACATCAATTTTATGGTGATATTATGGGCGTCAGGATTGCCAGAAAGCATATAGCTTGGTATTTTAAACACCTAGATACATCATTACTGCCTCTTGTTAAGAAAAGTTTTTCCATCCAAGAGCCTCAGCAACAACTAGATTTTATGGATAAAATTTTTCATGCCCTTACACAAACACAACACCAAGTAGCATGAGTTTAGATAAATCAAAACAACCTTTATGTCACCAAGTGACACAAGCACTCGAAAACTATTTTGCACAACTTGACGGTCAAGAAGTCGTTGACCTACACGCACTAGTCATCAGTGAAGTTGAAAAACCATTATTTGAAGCGGTGCTAAACCATACTAAGTCTAACCAGTCTAAAGCTGCGAAGATGCTTGGTTTAAGCCGTGGCACACTGAGAAAGAAATTAGCCAGCTACAACTTGGATATTTAACCCTAGTTCAGTTCTAAGCCGAGTAGCAAAAAGCTCAGCAAAAACATACGACTTTCTATAGAATACCCTGTTTTCAGATAGGCCAATTAGGCCTGACACTCTTTCACAAACAGGTCAAAAAATGAGCAATAAAATCACTCGCGCTTTAGTTAGCGTTTCCGATAAATCAGGCATTATTGAGTTCTGTCAACAATTGAGCAGCTTAGGTGTTGAAATCATTTCAACCGGCGGCACCGCTAAATTACTACAAAACAATAATATTCCTGTTGTAGAAATCAGTGATTACACCGGGTTTCCAGAAATGATGGATGGCCGCGTCAAGACGCTGCACCCAAAAGTTCATGGTGGTATTTTAGGTCGCCGTGATATTGACCAAACCATTATGCAAGATAATGATATCAAGCCGATCGACCTAGTTGTTGTAAACCTATACCCCTTCCAACAAACAGTGGCAAACCCAGATTGTGATCTTGCAACGGCCATCGAAAATATCGATATTGGTGGGCCCACTATGATTCGCGCTGCGGCTAAGAACCATAAAGATGTCACCATTATAGTTGACCCTAATGATTACCAACAAACCATTGAGTCTATTAAGGCAACTGGCGGAGTCGATGCGCCTAGTCGTTTTAATTTTGCCGTTAAGACGTTTGAGCATACTGCTCAATATGACGGCGCTATCGCAAATTATTTAGGGACCATTCAAGAATACGGCGATAAAGCCGACTTTTCTCGTACTATCAACCTACAATTTAAACAAAAACAAGTGATGCGTTACGGTGAGAATCCTCATCAAAAAGCAGCCTTTTTTACCGAAGAGGCCTCTCAACCCGGCACAATTGCTTCAGCAGTTCAGCATCAAGGCAAAGAGTTATCCTATAACAATATCGCCGATACCGATGCGGCGCTTGAGTGTGTTAAACAGTTTGATGATTCGCCAGCCTGCGTAATCGTGAAACATGCAAACCCCTGTGGCGTAGCCCTTGGTGATAACATTCTAGACGCATACAACCGAGCTTACCAAACAGATCCTGAATCTGCGTTTGGCGGCATTATTGCGTTTAACCGCCCACTTGATTTAGCAACAGCTAAAGCCATCACAGATCGTCAATTTGTTGAAGTCATTATCGCCCCAGGTGTTAACGAAGATGCCTTGGCCGTCATCGCTGGCAAGAAAAACCTTCGCCTACTGGACAGCGGACCATGGGAAAAAAGCGACGAAGATCGCTATGATTTCAAGCGTGTTAATGGCGGCCTACTTGTCCAAACTATTGATAAAGAGTTATTCACAGATCTAACCGTTGTTACCAAACGACAACCCAGCAAACAAGAAATGCAAGATTTATTGTTCAGCTGGAGCGTTGCTAAGTTTGTTAAGTCAAATGCTATCATCTACGGCAAAAACAACATGACTATCGGCGTAGGCGCCGGTCAAATGAGCCGTGTTAATTCTGCGAGAATAGCCGCGATTAAGGCTGAACAAGCAGGTCTAGATGTTACTGGCTCTGTCATGGCATCTGATGCATTCTTCCCCTTTAGAGATGGCCTCGATAATGCTGCTCAAGTGGGTATTCGAGCAGTGATTCAACCTGGTGGGTCAATGCGTGACGAGGAAGTTATTCAAGCGGCTGACGAGCACGATATTGCCATGGTCTTTACGGGCATGCGCCACTTTAGGCACTAATCAAGGAGTTCTATAATGAATGTACTAATCGTAGGCGGCGGTGGGCGTGAACACGCCTTAGCGTGGAAAGCAAAGCAATCTTCTAACGTAGATACGGTCTATGTAGCACCCGGTAATGCAGGCACCGAACAAGAACCCGGCATTACCAATATTGACATTCAGGCTGAAGATATTGATCGCTTATTAACCTTTGCCTTAGAAGAAAAAATTGAATTGACCATTGTTGGCCCCGAAGCTCCGTTAGTGGCCGGTATCGTTGATCAATTTACCGCTAACGGTTTACGTTGTTTTGGCCCGACCCAACTGGCTGCACAACTTGAAGGATCCAAAGCCTACTGTAAGGACTTCTTAGCACGCCATAATATTCCTACCGCTGACTATCAAAGCTTTAGCGATATCGAACCTGCTTGCGACTACATTCGCAGCAAAGGCGCTCCTATTGTTGTAAAGGCTGATGGTTTAGCCGCTGGCAAAGGCGTTATCCTTGCGGAAACTGAACAAGAAGCCATTGACGCGGTCAACGACATGTTAGCTGGCAATGCCTTTGGTGAAGCAGGTCATCGCGTTGTGATCGAAGAATTTTTGCTCGGTGAAGAAGCCAGCTTTATTGTCATTGCCAATGGTAATCAAGCACTGCCCATGGCCTCATCTCAGGACCATAAAGCACGTGATAATGGAGATTTAGGTCCTAACACGGGTGGTATGGGTGCTTACTCACCTGCACCTGTTGTAACACCTAAAATGCATGACCTCATCATGGATACCATTATTCAACCAACATTGGATGGCATGATAAAAGACGGTATTCCATACACCGGGTTTCTATACGCAGGCGTAATGATTGACGCTCAAGGAACACCCAAAGTACTTGAATACAATTGTCGATTTGGCGACCCAGAAACCCAACCCATCATGATGCGCTTGAAGAGCGACCTGACTGAGCTGTGTAATGCCGCCCTTGATAATAAATTAGATACCATCTCAGCTCAGTGGGATACTCGCACAGCTATTGGTGTGGTTCTTGCCGCTGGTGGCTACCCTTTCGACTATCACAAGGGTGACATTATTACTGGTATTCCAACGGAAACCGATGATGCTAAAACCTTTCATGCTGGTACCAAAATGAGCAATGGTGATATCACCACTAATGGCGGCCGTGTCCTGTGCGCCTGTGCCCTAGGTAACAGTGTACTCGACGCGCAATTAAAGGCCTATGAGACGGTCGGTTCAATTCAATGGGACAATGTATACTTCCGAACTGATATTGGCCACCGCGCTATAAAGCGCGAACAATCGGCCTAGCCTAATAAAATATCAACACGCAAAAAAAGAGCGTTTAAATATAAACGCTCTTTTTTTGTTTCTTAAAATTATTAATTGCTAACGCTTCATTGAATCAAAGAACTCGCCATTTGTTTTTGTTTTCTTAAAGCGTTCTAACAAGAACTCAATCGCACCCATTTCATCCATTGGATTAAGAATTTTGCGGAGAATCCAAGTTTTTTGAAGGATATCAGCGTCCACTAAATATTCTTCTCGACGTGTGCCTGAACGGTTAACGTTAATCGCTGGGTAAATACGTTTTTCAGCAATTTTACGCTCAAGATGAAGCTCCATATTACCCGTGCCTTTAAACTCCTCGTAAATCACATCGTCCATACGCGAACCGGTTTCAACGAGAGCTGTTGCAATAATTGTCAAACTACCGCCTTCTTCAATATTACGTGCCGCACCAAAAAAACGTTTAGGACGTTCAAGTGCATTAGCATCCACACCACCAGTCAAAATTTTACCTGATGAAGGCGCTACAGTATTGTAGGCTCGACCCAAACGGGTAATAGAGTCTAACAAAATAATAACGTCTCTTTTGTGCTCCACCATTCTTTTTGCTTTTTCAATAACCATTTCGGCCACCTGAACATGGCGAGAAGCAGGCTCATCAAATGTACTGGAAATCACTTCACCTTTAACGGTACGTGACATCTCTGTCACCTCTTCAGGCCGCTCATCGATCAATAGAACCATTAAATGGCTTTCTGGATTATTTGCAGCAATAGAGTGCGCTAAATTTTGCAGAATCATGGTCTTACCAGCTTTAGGCGGTGACACAATTAAGCCACGTTGCCCCTTACCAATGGGTGATACCAAGTCAATAACACGGGAAGTTAAATCTTCAGTGGTACCATTCCCCATTTCTAAAGTTAAACGTTCATTGGGGAAAATAGGCGTTAAGTCCTTAAACGCTATTTTGTTTTTTGCATGTTCTGGTTTTTCATAATTAAGCTTATCGACCTTCAATAGTGCAAAGTAACGCTCACTATCTTTAGGTGGGCGAATTTTTCCCGAAATGGTATCCCCCGTTCTTAAACCAAACCGACGAATCTGACTCGGCGAGACATAAATATCATCTGGACCCGCTAAAAACGAACCATCTGCCGACCTTAAAAACCCAAAACCATCTGATAATATTTCAAGAACCCCATCACCATATACATCATCGCCTTTTTTGGCTATTTTCTTAAGAATTTGAAAGACAGTGGTTTGTTTTAATGATCGTCCAGTGTTATCAACACCAAGTTCTTTCGCAAGTTCAAGGATTTCAGTTGCGGGTTTACGCTTCAGCTCAGTTAGGTTCATATAGATTTAAGGTTGGAATAAAAAGGTATAAACGTGCACATTTAGCACTAGAGGTTTTTTAATTGATTTTTTTGATTGTTTGCACGGCAAGTGGCGTGCTTAAGGGGTTCTTACTTATGGAAGTAAAGGTAGCATTAAAAAACACCCTCGTCTACCTTTAAGGCGAAGGCGTTGTATTTTTTTAGATATTACTGTCAATAAATGCTGATAATTGTGATTTAGTCACGGCTCCTACTTTGGTCGCTTCCACTTCACCAGCTTTATAAACCATTAAGGTTGGAATGCCTCGCACACCAAAACGCCTTGGCATCGCTGGGTTTGAATCTATATCCAACTTAACGACTTTCAACTTACCGGCATATTCGTCTGCAATTTCATCGAGGATCGGTGCTACCATTTTACAAGGACCACACCATTCAGCCCAAAAATCTACTAATACTGGTTGTTCAGACGCCAAAACGTCCTGTTCAAAACTATCATCGGTGGTATGAACTACATTTTCACTCACTATTTATCTCCGTTCGGTTAATACTACGCACTATTACATCATAATAGAGTACGATATCAGATGCATAGCTTACCATGAATATTTCATTCCTAACTAAACTTCCAATTCACTCCTCTATTTCTTCAACAATTACATAACTTATGTCCGACACCCATCTTACTGATACTCAATTTTCTTCACTTGGGCTCACTGCCCCTTTAATTCAAGGTTTAGACGAGGCTAATTTCATAAAGTGCACGCCTATTCAGGAACAAACCTTACCCATCAGTTTGCTCGGCAACGATGTCGCAGGACAGGCGCAAACAGGCACTGGAAAAACCATTGCTTTTTTACTCGCCACGTATCACACCCTACTAACAAAAACGCCTGCCGATAATAAAAAAGGTGTTAGGGCGCTTATTCTTGCTCCAACGCGTGAACTGGCGATACAAATTGCAAATGATGCAAAAATTATTGGTAAACACACTGACATTAAAGTCGGCCTTGCCTACGGTGGAACAGATTACGATAAACAACGTAAAACCATAGAGGATGGTGTGGATATTTTAATTGGCACCCCGGGACGAACCATCGATTTTTTCAAGCAAAAAGTATTTAACCTTAGAAACACCGAGGTCCTAGTACTAGATGAAGCAGACAGAATGTTTGACCTTGGGTTTATAAATGATATTCGCTATTTATTACGACGATTACCTAAACCTGAAAAGCGTTTAAACTTATTGTTCTCGGCAACACTTTCGTTCAAAGTTACCGAATTGGCTTACGAGCATATGAACAACCCTGTAATGGTTCGCGTTGAACCCGAACAAATAACTGCAAAACAAGTGGTTGAGTCTGTTTATTACCCTGCTGATAATGAAAAAATTCCCTTACTTCTTCATCTGCTGACAAATGAGAAACCCGAAAGAGGGATTATTTTCATCAATACCAAACACACTGCAGACCGTTTACATCGTTACCTAAAGGGCAACGACTTTGATAACGCCGTGCTTTCAGGCGATGTACCACAAAAAAAACGACAAGCCATTTTAACTCGCTTTCAAGACGGCAAACTACCTTTATTAATTGCCACTGATGTGGCCGCTCGTGGATTACACATTCCTGCTGTTAGCCATGTGTTTAATTTTGACCTACCTCAAGATGCCGAAGACTATGTTCACCGAATTGGTAGAACCGCCCGCTCAGGCGCCAGCGGTAAAGCCATTAGTTTTGCCTGTGAAACCTATGCTTACTCACTGCCTGACATTGAAGCCTATATATCACACAAAATTCCTTTCGAAAATATTGATGGCGCCTCCTTACCGGATGTTAAACCAGCTACTAAAAGAACCGCTAAACCATCTACTCACAAACGCCCAGCAAACGCTCGAACACAACAAAAATCACGCTCACATAAACGGTAATTAAGCCGTTTATTTTGGCTGAATAGCGCCAAGACTTTCGACTGCTAAATAGTCATGTACGATACGCGGTGGCTCAGCGCTATCGGGTTTAGTAATAGCGACGATGTATTGAATGCCAAATGTATCGGCTGCCTTCAACACACTTAAACTATCATCCACCATCACGGTTTTAGATTTATCAAACTGCTCCAGCTGATGAAAAGCATGCCAAAAACTTTGCTGCTCTTTGGGGTAACCAAAATCATGCGCAGAAACAATCGCATCAAAAAACTCTACCAAACCTGTTTTTTGCATTTTTAGGTTTAAACTCTCTGCATGTGCATTTGTTACCAACACACAGCGTTTACCCGATGCTTTTATAGCTCCTAAAAAATCGCGTGTATGCGGCAATTCTTTAATATGTTCCTGTGTTTCAACTTTTAGCTTAACAATATCAATACCTAATGCCTCGCTCCAATAATCTAAGCAATACCAATTTAACAAGCCTTCTTGGGCTTTAAAAAGAGGCTCTAGCTGTTTAATTGCTTCATCAAATGAAATACCTTCCTTATTAGCAAAATAATCAGGCACAACACGTTGCCAAAAATGGTTGTCGAACCGTAGATCCAACAAAGTACCATCCATATCCAATAAAACAGTTTCTATTTCCGACCAATTAATCATCTGGTAACCTAACCTTTACAACGTTAAACTTTTCGACTTACCTTCAAAAGGCATACCGGTATGTTAAACCATTTCAGCAAACGCTTATCCCTTTTCCTAATAAGTGGTTTATTGCTTACCATCAATGCCTCTCAACATTCCCCCACCAATGCTATTTAAGCGCTAATAAACAGATACTTACACAATAACTCAACTCACTTATGAACAAAGCTAAACGCCTAGAAATATTCGAGCGACTCGCTCAAGCTATCCCTGAACCTGAAACCGAACTTAATTACAGCTCACCTTTTGAGCTTTTAATTGCAGTTATCCTTTCTGCTCAAGCTACCGACAAGGGAGTTAACAAGGCGACCGATAAATTATTCCCTATTGCCAACACGCCTGAAGCTATTTTTGCACTCGGTGAAAAAGGACTCAAAGAATATATTAAAACTATCGGGCTTTTTAACACCAAAGGCAGCAACGTTATCAAAACCTGTAAAATGTTAATGGAACAGCATAATAGCCAAGTCCCTCAAACTCGCGAGGAACTTGAAGCCTTACCGGGCGTTGGGCGAAAAACGGCAAACGTTGTTCTAAACACTGCCTTTGGTGTTCCGACTATCGCTGTTGATACGCATATCTTTAGGGTCAGTAATCGCACTAAAATTGCCACCGGTAAAAATGTCTTAGAGGTTGAAAAGAAACTTGAAAAAAACGTACCAACAGCACACAAGCTTGATGCCCATCATTTACTGATTCTTCATGGTCGATACACGTGTATTGCTCGAAAACCACGCTGCGGTTCATGCGTCATTGAAGATTTATGTGAATTTAAAGACAAAACCATCTATTAGATCATTTTTAAATCAACCTTATTAATTCTAGTAAAACTAAAACAAGCTGTAAGTTTTTTAAACTTTGCTTGGTCTATTAAAGCGCATATAGTAAACCGACCTACTCTTGTCGGTACTGCAGACAAACGCACTGAAATAAACAGTGACCCGAGAATAAAAAAACAACAGGATATTCTTATGAAAAACCCTACAAAAAAACCAATCATCACCGCGTTAGGGGCTGCCTTTGTCACCTCAATGGCATTTACTCCAGTCGTAAACGCAGACACAAACCCATTTGGCGCAACTGAATTAAAAACTGGCTACATGATGCTTGCCGAAGGTAAATGTGGCGAAGGCAAATGTGGCGAAGGCAAATGTGGTACTGAAAAAGCTGCTGACAAAGCAAAAGAAGCAAAATGCGGTGAAGGTAAATGTGGTGCTGAAAAAGCTGCTGACAAAGCAAAAGAAGCAAAATGCGGTGAAGGTAAATGTGGTGCTGAAAAAGCTGCTGACAAAGTAAAAGAAGCAAAATGCGGTGAAGGTAAATGCGGTGCTGAAAAAGCTGCTAACAAAGTAAAAGAAGGTAAGTGTGGCTCTAAGAAGTAACGCTAGCTAGCAATGATTAATACCTTTCCCGTTCATGGAGTTGGGCTTGGATTAAGGCGGGCCTTTATAGGCCCGCTAGTTGAAAAACCGCCTAGCAATATAGATTTTTATGAAATCGCTCCTGAAAACTGGATAAAAATCGGTGGCCGATATGGTAAGCAGTTACGCGCCTTAACTGAACAGTTTCCTTTTGTAGCACATGGTTTGTCACTCAGCCTAGGTAGCCCAGACCCACTAGACGTTAAGTTCATTCGCGACATTCGAGATTTTATTAAGCTACATCAAATTAAGGTTTATACCGAACATCTCAGCTATTGTAGTGATGGCGGTCACCTATACGACCTGATGCCCATCCCGTTTACTCAACAAGCAGTTGAATACGTGGCTGAGAGGATTCTCCACGTACAAGATATTCTTGGCCAACAAATTGCCATTGAAAATGCCTCTTACTATGCTGCCCCTGGTAAGGAAATGGAAGAAATTGATTTCATTAACGCAGTGATAAAAAAAGCCGATTGCAAGTTACTGGTCGATATTAACAATATATATGTCAACAGCGTAAACCATAAATACAGTGCGGAAGAATTTTTGAAAGCACTACCCGGTGACCGCATAAGCTATGCACATATTGCAGGACACTATAACGAAGCCGACGATATTATTATTGATTCTCACGGTGCTAATGTCATTGATCCTGTCTGGCAATTACTCGATAAAGCTTACGACAATTTTGGCCTATTTCCCACCCTATTGGAGCGTGACTTTAATATTCCACCACTACCTGAGTTACTCGACGAGGTTCACCTTATTCATCAAGCCCAATTAAATTATTCACCCCAATCAGGTCAAAAACGTGTCGCAAAATAACGCGCCTTCTTTCATGCAAACTCAACATGCGTTCACCCGCTATATTCGTGACCCAAAAAATGCGCCAAAACCGAGTGATATTGAAGAACGACGCATAAATATATACCGCGACCTTATGTTCACCAATATTGCCAGCGCGCTTAGTGATGGATTCCCGGTTGTTAAGACTATTTGCTCTGAACAACAATGGGAAAATATCTGTAGAGATTTTTATCATCGTCACCCAAGTCAAAGCCCCTACTTTTCTGACATTCCCCAAGAGTTTATCCACTATTTAGAGCACGAACGCACAAATAATTCAGACACCATTAATGATGCTCCATTCCTACTAGAGCTAGCTCATTATGAATGGCTTGAGTTTATCATTTCCATTGCTGACGATGAAACCTACCCTCCCATTAGCGACCCTTTCAATCAAGCTTTAACCGTTGCGCCAACAGCCTTAGTTGCTGCCTATACCTACCCCGTACATAAAATTTCGCCTGACTTTTTACCCGCCGAACCACCCGATCAGCCAACATACCTAGCCGTTTACCGCAATATTGAGCACACAATATGCTTTTTAGAAATAACACCAACAACACATGCCTTGCTTATCGCATTAGCCGACAACACAAGCCAATTAACCAAAGACATTTTGTCAACATTAGCTAAAAACCTTCAACACCCAGACCCTAGCGTTGTTATACAAGGAGGGCTATCCATAATTAATGACTTTATTCATCGTGGTATCGTCGTTTCTACCCCTAATTAATTTAACCCTCAGCACTTAAAACGAGCTTGCGATAGCCGCCTGAGCTATTTTCAAAACTTTTTAACCCGCTAATGCCTGCTTTTTTTAAGTCCTTCATCTTTATTGCTTATAATGTTCCGTTATTCAAATAAACCACCCATTGATATGAGCAACTCTTCTCTTTTTGATCAAGCACAACAATCTATTCCTGGCGGGGTTAACTCACCGGTTCGCGCCTTTAAAGGTGTCGGTGGAGACCCTGTTTTTATCGACCATGCAAAGGGCGCATACCTTGTTGATACTAACAATAAACAATATATCGACTATGTTGGTTCCTGGGGCCCTATGATCTTAGGCCATAGCCACCCCGATGTTGTTAAAGCCGTCCAAACAGCGGCCGAAAAAGGGCTTAGTTTTGGTGCACCCACCATTATTGAAACCACGATGGCAGAAAAAGTGTGCCAACTAGTACCGTCCATTGAAAAAGTACGCATGGTCAGCTCCGGAACAGAAGCCACCATGAGTGCTATACGTTTAGCTCGTGGTTACACAGGCCGTGACAATATCATTAAATTTGAAGGCTGTTACCACGGTCACTCCGATTCATTATTGGTAAAAGCCGGTTCTGGCGCACTCACTTTTGGCGTTCCCAGCTCACCGGGTGTACCAGCCTCACTGGCCGACCACACACTAACGCTTCCCTATAATGATGCTGAAGCGGTCTCGCAATTATTAAAAACCAACGGCAATGACATCGCCTGTATTATCGTCGAACCAGTCGCTGGCAATATGAACTGCATACCTCCAGAAACCGGCTTCCTTGAGTGCTTACGAACATTATGTGACCAATACGGCATTGTGCTGATTTTTGATGAAGTGATGAGTGGCTTTCGCGTCGCGCTTGGTGGCGCACAACAAGTGTATGGCGTAACGCCCGATTTAACCACACTAGGCAAAGTCATTGGCGGTGGTATGCCTGTCGGTGCTTTTGGCGGCCGCGCTAAAATCATAGCTGAACTTGCACCTGATGGCCCTGTCTACCAAGCTGGCACCCTATCAGGCAACCCCCTAGCTATGTCTGCTGGGCTCGCAACACTTGAGCTTATTAGCCAACCTGATTTTTACCACCAACTATCACTCCGTACCACGCAGTTATTGGATGGTCTAAACAACATTGCTAAAGAAGCCAACATCCCTTTTTCTACCAACCAAGTGGGCGGTATGTTTGGCCTATTTTTCTCTGAGCACAAAAATATTCGCCGCTTTAGCCAAGTCATGGCATGCGACCAGGCACGCTTCAAACAATTCTTTCACCTTATGTTAGAACAAGGGATCTACCTCGCCCCTTCTGCCTTTGAAGCTGGGTTTGTCTCTGCTGCGCATAGTGAACAAGATATTAACGACACACTTCATGCTGCCAAGGTCGCCTTTGAGAAATTAACATGATTGACACATTAAAACCTGGCCAAACCTATAAACTCACCCAATACGAAAAACTAGGTGGTGAAACAGGTATTCGTCAACTTGTTAAGTACTTTTATGAGGCCATGGACAACAACACTGACGTTAAAACAATTCGTGACATGCATGCGGCAGATTTAACGGAGGCTGAAGACAAATTATTTCTTTTTTTAAGCGGGTGGCTCGGCGGCCCTTCGTTGTATATTGAAAAATATGGTCACCCACGATTACGAGCGCGCCACTTACCTTTTTCCATTGGCATTAAAGAGCGTGATCAATGGTTACACTGCATGGATAAAGCTCTCCACAAAATGAATATCGAAAAAGCCATGCACGATGAATTGATGCAAGCATTCTTTAACACCGCAGATTTTATGCGCAACCAAACTGAGTAACAACTGAACTGAATGTTTGCCGAACTGCTTGACACCTTCACACAGCTAATTAACCAGCACCCAACTTGGGCAGGCCTTATTGTCTTTCTAGTTGCCATGGTTGAATCACTGGCTATTATTGGGGTAGTTATACCAGGTGTCGCTATTATGTTTGGAGTCGGCACACTTATTAGCAATGGCACATTAGATATGGCCAGCACTGTTATGTGGGCGGCAGCAGGCGCATCATTTGGCGACGGGCTAAGCTTTGCATTAGGTAAGCACTACGATAAAAAAATTTACACCATCGCTTGGTTTAAAAACAATCCGGATGTATTAAAAAACGGCCACGAATTTTTTGAAAAGTATGGCGCAATTAGTATTTTGATTGGGCGTTTTATTGGCCCTATTCGCGCGATTATTCCACTTATTGCTGGTATTTTAGACATGCCTACTAAACATTATATTCCTACTAACCTTATTGCTTCGGCTTTATGGGCGCCTGCTTATCTCATACCCGGCTTTTTTTTTGGAAAATCGACGACCCTCATCACCACTAATCTTGAGAATGGATGGCCTTTCATCCTGCTCTTTGCTGTGCTTATCTGGGCTTTTTACAAAATACTCAAACAACGCTAATAAACTGATGGCTTAACCCTTACTAAAACCCGTTAAGTCGACTATCAAAAGCCAACCCATTGCTTGTCAGCCTTTATAAAACAACCACATTTCTAAATAATAAATCATCCATCTCTTTTGCTGGCATTGGTTTGTGAAAATAATACCCTTGAAAAACAGAACACCCGTGATAGGTTAAAAAACTCAATTGGCTTTCCTTTTCAACACCCTCGGCAACCACATCCAAGCTCAAACTTTTAGCCATCGCAATAATCGTAGCGGCAATTTCCGCATCCGATTGATCGACGTGCAAATCTCGAACGAATGACTGATCGACTTTTAATTCACTCAGCGGCAGCTTCTTCAAATACATCAGCGACGAATACCCCGTGCCAAAATCATCCATCGAGATTTTAAAGCCGAGATCTGTCAACGCATGCATTTTATCAATAGTCAGGTGTATATCTTTAACAGTAATCCCTTCTGTTATCTCCAACGTCACATAACTTGCAGACACACCTGTTTCATTCAATAAACTTGTTATGGTCTCGAGAAAATTATCCTGATCAAATTGATACGGGCTGATATTTATCGATAATCTAAAATCTGGAGCGATGTCTGCTTGCTTCCATTTTTTCAATTGCCCGAAGGCTTCTTTTATAACCCACTCACCAATCGGTAAAATAAGACCTGTCATTTCAGCTATTGGTATAAACTCCGACGGGGACACCATTTCTCCATCTTTTTTAAACCAGCGTAACAAGGCCTCAGCCCCTAAAATTCGACCAAACTCATCTACCTGCGGTTGATAATATAATTTAAACTCATTAGCACTAAGAGCATGTCTTAAGTCCGTCTCCATTTGCAGCTTAGCATCTGCATCTGTTTGCATCTCAAGCTGGTAAAAACGATAACCATCACGTCCACCTTCTTTAGCACGATACATTGCAGTATCAGCCTGTTTCATTAAACCTTCCGGGGTCGTGGCCATATTTGGGAATGTGGTAATGCCAATACTCGCTGTTAAGTGATAAATTTCACCTTGGATAATGAATTTTTCACTTAAAACATGTCGTAACTTCAACATTAACGAATGAATTTGGTTAATAACCGCCTCTTCAGAATCTTCTAGTTGGCCTGATAAAATAACAAACTCGTCTCCACCCAATCTAGCAATCGTATCCACCCCACGAAAAACATGCTTCAAACTAGCGGCTACTTTTTTTAATAGTTCATCCCCAGCTGCATGACCACGTGAATCATTCAGTGTTTTAAAGTTGTCTAAGTCAATAAACAGTAACGCACCGTGCCGGTGTTCTCTGATAGCAATATCGAGAATGTACTCCATGTGTTCTGTTAACAGCCGTCTATTCGCAAGGCCTGTTAATTCATCATAATAAGCCAGCTCCTGAGCCACTTTTTTTGATTGCTCAACCTCATTCAACGTTGCATTCATCCGTTGCAATAAACTATTAAAATGCTTGGCCATTTCAGCATACTCACTGCTATCTGCCTTATTGACGAAGATTGTCTTGGCATAAGCCTGTTTAAGTGTAATGTCTTTGATATCCTCCATTAAATCTTGTAGCGGCTTGACGAAAATACTTTGTAACCAGATGGACAAGAAAATAGCCAAAACAAACGCGATAGGAATTGAGATCACAATCAACTCCTTTAGCGCTATTAGAAGCTTTTCAGAACTATCAGTAGAAATGGCATAAGTGACAGCACCTACTTCCTCATCTCCAGACACTACAATACTTTTGTATAACAGTAGGTTGTCGACTGCTTTTATTGTATCCGGCTCAACAAGTTGAATATTTTGATGTGCTTGCGCAGATTTTGAATAATGCAAAATAGTCTGCCCGGAAGCTCCCGCAAGGTCGGCATGCTCAAGAACAGGAAACTGTTGCCATTTGCGCAATAATTCCTCACGCAAATTTGGAGCCCCATTCAATACCAAGGTAGCATAATCATTTTCTAAGACCTGAGTGATAGCTTTCAGTTCGCTGACTGACTCTTTAGCATACTCAGCCTTTTCATGTTGATAGGCAAACACAGAATAAAAAACAATCAGTGCTGACGCCATCACCATCATTAACAAGATAAATTGATACCTGACAGGGAGATAAGAAAGCTTCACTGTATTTAACAAGCTTATCCCCTTTAATTAATTGCTTTTTGTAGTAAGCCGACAGAAAACTGCTGCCACTCAAAAAAGGGGGTCAGATTGGCGCGCACAGGTACAGCTATTAGGCAACGACCCACATGATTAACAGCCGGCCATCTAGCATTGCTCTCATAAGCGGCCACCATTTCAATCTCCCATGCTTTCATCTTGTGCGTGCAATTCACCAATGGCTTTAGAGCTTGAGCAAGCATTCAAGCATAAATATTGCCCCTGAAAAAATCTATCCAAACCAAACAACGAGCAAGATATTCTCGATCGCTCATTGCCTTCATTACTCCTTGTTTTCACACACATACCCAAAACCACCCGGTCATAAATTTTTTTAACCTTTAAAATATAGCAGATAAAAACTCTTCTACAAGTCGATAAACAAAGGCAATTTAATGAGCCGATAACAAACCCAAAATCACCTCTAATCGCTCGGTAGGATTGTCTATTTCAAGCAATCGTTGGCGCATAATATTTTCCATTGGAAATACTTCTGTTAGGCGGCAACTTACCCAGTTTGCATCTTTAAACCTTGTTTCATCCAATGAGTTATTGGGCTGATGCTTATTCAGTATCCTTTGTAACATCGTAATTAACTCAGAGCACTCAGCAGGAATCGTTGCGCCCACAGGTTCCTCTAAAATTTTAATACTAGCTGTTCTTAACTGTTGATCAGACACTTGGCTATCTACTATGCTGAATCGTTGACAACCTAATGCCTCAATTTGCAGCACGCCATCGGCTGACTGATCCCAATTGATGATTTTAGCTAATGTGCCTATTGCATAACACTTGGCTGCATCACCTACCTCATGACCATCTTCAATCATATTAACGCCAAAAGGCATATTTTGTTTTAAACAACGGCTCACCATATCGAGGTATCGCGTTTCAAAAATTCTTAGCGACAAAACCCCTTCTGGAAAAAGGGCTACGGATAATGGGAAAATAGGGACATTGTTTGTTGAAATTTGCATGGCCGTGTTACGAATTTAATCTGTCTTCAATTATTTGATGAATACCGCTAAAACTACCATTGCTCATAAATAACACATGGTCATTTGATTGCACAACACTAACGATGGCTGCCACTAAATCATCAATGGTTTTAAAAAGCCTAATATTGGGATAATTACCCATCTCCATTTGCCAGTCCATCTCATCCGGCATAAAAACAAAAGCAAGGTCTGCTTGCTCTAACGAGGGTAACAAGGTCTCTTTGTGCACGCCCATTTTCATAGTGTTGGATCGTGGTTCAAGCACCGCTATTATCCGTTGATCTGCAACCTTTCCTCGCAAACCCGCCAAGGTGCTAGCAATGGCCGTTGGGTGATGGGCAAAATCATCGTACAAGGTAATATTATTTACAACCGCTCGAACTTCCATTCGACGTTTAACGTTTTGGAATCGCGCCAGCGCTTTAATTGCGGTGGCCGGCTTAACACCCACATGAGCTGCCCCTGCAATAGCAGCTAAGGCATTTGATACATTGTGTTGCCCGCTTAAGCTCCAACACACACGCCCCATAAAATCACCTTGATAATACACATCAAACTCGCCTTCACCTGCGTCAAGGTTATCGGCAAACCAAGTCGCTTTAGCTGATGACTGTTTAGCAAATTTTTCTACCGGAGACCAGCAACCTTGTATGAGCACCTCGTCTAAGTTTTCATCACCGGAAGGGGAAATCAACAGCCCATTGTTTGGCACCGTTCTTACCAAATGATGAAACTGGCGTTTTATCGCACCAAGGTCATCAAAAATATCAGCATGGTCAAACTCAAGGTTATTTAAAATACAGGTCTTTGGCCGGTAATGTACAAACTTCGAACGTTTATCAAAAAAGGCCGTATCATATTCATCCGCTTCAATCACAAAGTAATCAGATTCTCCCAACTTAGCAGATATAGCAAAATTTAGCGGCACACCACCTATTAAAAAACCTGGTTTTAAACCAGCGTCCTCTAAGATCCACGCTAACATCGAACTGGTTGTCGTTTTGCCATGCGTGCCAGCGACAGCTAACACCCAATGATGTTGCAATACATGTTCGGCCAACCATTGTGCACCTGATGTGTAAGGCAGATTTAGGTTCAACACCGCTTCAACCTCTTCATTGCCTCGCGACAGTGCATTACCTATCACAACAATATCTGGCTTTACCCTTAAGTTATCAGCACTATACCCCTGCATCAACTCAATCCCTTCGGCTTCAAGCTGAGTACTCATGGGAGGGTAAACACCTGCATCTGAACCAGTAACGGTATGGCCTAAACGTTTCGCCATAACGGCAAGCCCGCCCATAAAGGTGCCACAAATACCTAAAATATGTACTCTCAATTCACGTTTTCCTAGATAATATCGCTGAAGACCATCTTACTTCAGATACTGTTTATATTTGAAGGTAAAGGCCAATTTATTATGAACAACCACCCACATTGGGCAAACGCTATTATTTATAAAACCATGAGTGATATAAAACGTCAAAAGATTCAAGTCGATGTAGACACTACTTACATCGCCTCTTCATCTGAACCAGAAGCAGCACGTTACGTCTTTGCGTATTCTATAACAATTAAAAATACCGGTAATATTGAGGCACAACTCTTGAGCCGTCATTGGATTATCACTGATGCTAATGGCAAAGTTCAAGAAGTGCATGGCGAAGGCGTCGTTGGCGAAAAGCCTCACCTACAACCAGGCGAGTCTTTTCAATATACTAGCGGTGCGGTTATTGAAACATCGGTAGGTGCGATGCAAGGCAGTTATCATCTACAAGATGCTGATGGCGAAAAGTTCACCGCTACCATTGCGCCCTTTTCTTTATCCACTCCAAGAACCTTGCACTAAGGCGCTGTTATGACAACCTACGCCATCGGTGATGTTCAAGGTTGTTATGATTCTCTTCGCCGGCTATTGGATAAAATTCAATTCGATCCTAACAAAGATCAACTATGGTTTGCTGGCGACCTCATCAATCGAGGTCCCAAATCATTAGAAACATTACGTTTTATCATCTCGCTAGGCGACAGCGCCCACAGTGTATTAGGTAATCATGAGTGCCATTTTTTAGCATCCGCACGTGGTCACAAGAAAGCACATCGCACAGATACATTTGCTAATATTTTAGAGGCTCACGATGCCGACCAGCTTATTCACTGGGTTCGGTCGCTTCCATTCTTACATCACGACAAAACACTCGGCTATACAATGATTCACGCAGGCTTGCCTGCCCCATGGACACTTGAAGATGCTAAACGATATGCAAAGGAGCTGGAAGCAGCCTTTCAGAACGATTTATTCGATCCCTTTTTAGCAAGTATGTACGGTAACAAGCCTACCCACTGGGATAACAGCTTGTCAGGTCATGCACGTTTGCGCTTTATTATTAATTGTTTTACCCGAATGCGTTTTTGCGATGAACAGGGACATTTAGAGTTTAAAGAAAAAGGTTCGCCAGCAGATAGTCCGACTCACTTAATACCTTGGTTTGAAGTACCTAAGCGGCAAACAGCCCAGGAAAAAATAGTGTTTGGTCACTGGTCAACTTTAGGCCTCAATAAACAAAACAACGCCTTTTGTTTAGACTCTGGCTGTCTTTGGGGTGGCCAATTAAGCGCCATGACACTGGATGGAACTGAGCGCATAATCTCGCTAGATTGTGACGCTTCATTAGAACCTTATTAGATTCGTCGATAGGTTATAAATGAATACGGGTAAGCGTGCTTTTCGTCCGCTTCATGCTTAACCTGCTCAACGACCTCCCATTCTTCGGTTTTGATCTCAGGAAAAAAAGCATCTGCTTCAAAATCTTGATGGACCACCGTTAAATATAATGTCTCTGTCACCGGTAACATTTGCTCATAAAAACTTGCGCCACCAATGACCATCACATCATCAAATTCTTCCGTCGCCTCTAACGCTGCTGTAATTGAATGAACAATGACAATACCCTCAGCCGTAAAGTTATTATCACGGCTAATAACAATGTTTTTTCTGCCCGGTAATGCCTTTCCTATCGATTCAAACGTCTTACGCCCCATTAAAATAGGCTTCCCCATGGTGACCGACTTAAAATGCTGAAAATCTTTAGGTAAGTGCCAAAGCAGCTCATTATTTTTCCCAATGGCTCTGTTTTCAGCCATTGCAACAATCATAGAAATCATTAAATCGCGACCGGTGCTTTAATCCCGGCATGGGATTGATAACCAATGATCTCAAAATCTTCATACCGATAATCAAATAATGAGGCGGGCTTTCTTGCTATCTGTAATTGAGGCAACGCTAAAGTATCACGTGATAGCTGTAAATTTGCTTGTTCAAAATGGTTGCTGTAGAGATGCACATCTCCCCCTGTCCAAACAAAGTCACCAACCTCTAAGTTTGCTTGCTGAGCAACCATATGGGTTAACAAGGCATAGCTGGCTATATTGAACGGCACCCCTAAAAAGAAATCAGCTGAGCGCTGGTACAACTGACACGACAGTTTCTCATTAGCGACATAAAACTGAAACAATAAATGGCATGGTGGTAAGGCCATATCCGGTATCTGCCCCACGTTCCATGCACTCACTATCATTCGGCGAGAGTCGGGGGTGTTTTTAATTTGCGCCAACACCTCACTGATTTGGTCAATATTCTCGCCAGAAGGAGTTGGCCAAGAACGCCACTGGTGACCATAAACTGGGCCTAAATCGCCCTTATCATCTGCCCATTCATCCCAAATACTCACCCCGTGATCTTTCAAATAGCGTGTATTTGTATCGCCATTTAAAAACCATAACAGTTCATGAATAATAGATCGCAAGTGTAATTTTTTAGTTGTTACCAACGGAAAACCTTTCGATAAGTCAAAACGCATCTGCCGACCAAACACTGACCGCGTTCCAGTTCCCGTTCTATCTTCTTTATCTGTCCCGTTATCGAGGATATCTTGCATTAACTCTAAATATTGTTTCATTAACTTAGCCTTTTTGTTTTGCTTTCAGCATTAAGACGGCTCCTAACAGCAACATTGGCAAGGTCAAAATTTGCCCCATGGTTAGCCAACCAAATGCTAAGTAGCCTAAATGCGCATCGGGCAGCCGGACAAACTCAACCGCAAACCTAAAGGCACCGTAACCGATTAAAAACAGGCCCGACACGCTCATCCTTGCTCTTGGTTTGCTTGAATAAATCCATAAAATAAAAAATAGCACAAAGCCTTCTAGTACCGACTCATACAATTGTGAAGGGTGCCTAGGCATATTACCTAACCCTGGCACTAGCATACCTAGCGCAAAATCAGTCGGTTTACCCCACAGCTCACCATTAATAAAATTACCAATTCGTCCCGCCCCTAAACCAATCGGTACCAAAGGGGCAATAAAGTCAGTCACTTCAAAAAAGTGATGCTGGTATTTTTTGCCAAACAGGTACATGGCAACAAGCACACCCAATAACCCCCCGTGAAAAGACATACCGCCTTGCCATATTTTTAACAAAATAACAGGGTTATCGATAAAAGCAGGGAAGTTATAAAATAACACATAGCCAATACGGCCACCCAATACCACACCCATCGCCGCGTAAAAAATAAGGTCATCAATTTGCTGAACACTCCAGCCCACCTTTTTAGCCCTATACCGACCTAACAACCATGCCCCCACAAACCCAACAAGGTACATAAGGCCGTACCAGTGAACAGCCAACGGCCCGAGGTTGATCGCAACGGGGTCTATTTGTGGGTATACCAACATATTATTTAATCCTTAAAGGGTGAACATTTTAGCGTGCGATACAAACAACTGAAAGAGTGGCATCACACTGAACAAATCATTAAACGGTTTAGACGCCACCATAGCAATAAAAAAGCACTAAACTTTGTGGCATATCCATTTTTATCATCCAATGATGTCCTCTGATTACAAAGTAAGGGCAAGTAACGCGATATTCCTTATCTAGCTATCAGCAACGTTAGTGCTAACACTCATCCTTATAGCAAATCATTGGAAAACAAGATGAATAGAACTACAAAAAATAAAAACCTAAAGCCCAGCCCTCATCGGCACGGTGTTCAAATGTAGTCAACGTAGGCATTGGTCAAATACGCTGAATTCACATTCCAAGTGCAACACCTAAGTTAAAAAAGTAGACATCGCAGGAATCTGATAGATTTAAATCACCAAAGTAAAAAAAGAAATCACAAAAAACACAGCCGAGAACAGCATAAAAAGTAACGATTACTTTTAACCAAAATAACAGTTTATGACAGCCATATCATACTCAAGAACTTACCCTTTCAGGATATAAATTTATGAAAAAGATAATTTCAATATACGACTATTTAGTCGGGGGGAGCTGAAATCTTCCGCGGATTATATCCCTCTGATCCTACTCCGTATTATCCACTTTTGAGAGTTTTGGCAAGCAGGAACCGAGAAGCTTCTTGAAAAAAAACTGTTTTGGCGAAGTACCTTGGGCTGAATGACAAGTGGGCTTTCCTTTCTCATTGTATTTACTGTCCTTAGACATTAATTGACCTGCTTCGATGCAGGGAGAGTTAATTTTTTCAGTGATGCTACTGCTTGGCTTATTTACTCGTTTTACGGCCTTATCCCTAATAGTCATAGTCGTGGTTGCCATAATATCTGTGCATTGGCCATCTCAATGGGCACTTTCAGTGATTTATGGCAAGGCTATGTCAACCACTTATGGCTATGGAAATTATAAGCTACCACTTCTATTTATAATTATGCTACTCTCTTTGATGTTTAGTGGTGGCGGACGTAACAGCTTGGACCAGCTCTTACTAAAACTGACGAAAAGGGATGATTCCAATCACCCGTCAGATATGATTCTAACTATAGGCTGTGGAGCCTTGGCACTTGCCATATGTACTATCCACTTTTTTCCACCATCGGCTTTCTTCTGGCTGGAGTATCGCTGATTTGCCTTGTTCGTCACAACACTATCCATAAAAACGACTAAAAAATTGGGAGTCACTATGGCCGCTAAGAATGTATGTGAAGTTTTACTAGATATACTCGCTGAGGTAGGAGCACGTCAAATATTTGGAGTAACTGGTGACGCACTCAACCCCTTTCTTGAAGCGATGCGTGGCGACAATCGGTTTGAATGGATTGGTGTTAGGCATGAAGAAAATGCCGCTTACGCAGCCTACAGTCAATCCATACTAACGGATGGCATTGGTATTTGTGCTGGTACAGTTGGCCCCGGCGCACTGCACTTAATAAATGGCCTCTATAACGCGAAACGAGAATCTGCTGGGGTCATTGCGATTACTGGACAAGTTGCTCATAAGGAAATGGGCACTAACTATCATCAGGAAGTAAACCTACAGAAAATGTTTGATGATGTCTGTGGTTTCCAAGCCATCATCCATTCACCAGAACAAATGCCACGACTAGCTCAAATAGCCGTACAAAAAGCTTTGATTGACCGTGAGGTCGTACGCATTGAATTACCGATTGATGTTTCGAGTCAACCAGTACCAACAATGACAATGCGGCATAACTTACTGACCATACCGTCACGACTACTTCCACCTGATAGTGAAATACAGAAGGCAGCTAAAGCAATAAACTCTGCTAGTAAAATTAGTTTGTTTTGTGGAGCTGGTTGTCGTCTCGCTAAGGCTAATATTATAACCTTGGCGAAAAAATTAAACGCGCCGATTACTCACACTCTCAAAGGTAAAGATATCTTTGACTACGATGACCCCAATGTAACCGGCATGACTGGCCTAATCGGAAATCCTGCGGGTTACCATAGTGTACTAGATGCAGACGTGTTAGTAATGCTAGGCACTGACTTCCCTTACGAATGGTTTCTCCCAGAAAACGCCACAATTATTCAGGTGGACCAATCTGTAGAAAGACTTGGTCGGCGTGCGGCCGTCGATATTAGCTTGCTGGGAACTGTTCAGGATACTGTCTCAGAATTATTGCCATTTATTGAAGATAAGACTGACACCACCTTTTTGAATAAACAGTTCGAGCGCCGTGATCGTTGGCTAGCACTGATGGATAAGCAATCTGCTCTATCCAGAACCGAAAAACCATTACACCCTCAGTTATTCGCCAAAGCTATCAGTGACCTAGCATCAAATGATGCTGTTTTCGCCGTCGATGTTGGTGAATGTACCGTATGGGTTGCCCGGCAAACACGCCTTAGTAAAAACAGGCGCTTGGTCGGATCATTTAATCATAGCTCCTTAGGCTCTGGCCTGCCTTCCGCATTGGGCGCTATAGCGCTAAACCCTACACGACAGGTCTGGGCATTTTGTGGTGATGGCGGATTCGGCATGGCCATGCAAGATTTTCTAACAGCCGTACGATACAACTGGCCACTTAAAATTATTGTGTTCAATAATAGTCAATTAGGGTTTGTCAAAATGGAAATGGAAGTCTCCGGTTATCCGTATAACAATACCGCTACTGATCTTGTTAACCCTGACTTTGCTGAGTATGCCAGAATCTGCGGCGGAGAAGGTACCAGGGTTACCGAGGCGGACCAAATAATCCCTGCTATTAAACAAGCACTAGCATCACCCGCACCTTTCATCATTGACGCTGTTGTTAGCCCTGGAGAACTAGTTATGCCACCGCATATTGATTTAAAACAGGCATGGGGGTTCGGTATCTCAAAAATTCGCGAAGGCATTTTAGGACTCAAGGGCGACCATACCCAATGGAGCAACTGGAAAAAAGAAATTGATTCTAGTCTCTAAAAATTATTTAGACATATCATTCTGCGCAACACACCTTTTTTCTGTCAGTAAGCACTAAGCTAATTCATTCAAAGGTATATTAATGGCACGCACACTCTATTTCATAATCTCTATTTTGGGCCCGCTACTCACAATAGCTGCATCACAGTATTGGGCTAGTGCTTTATGGTTATTTGTTTTCTTAGTGCCCTTCATACTTATCGGTATATATGATCTCACGCTTACTAAACACAATGTGCTCCACAACTATCCGGTAATAGGGCACCTCAGATATGCGCTGGAATTTATTGGGCCTGAAATACGCCAGTACTTTATTGAAACAAACCAAAGTGGCAGGCCTTTTAACCGAGAAATTCGAGGCCTGGTTTACGCCCGTTCCAAAGGTGAACAAGACACACAGCCCTTTGGAACACAGTTTGATGTTATGGAAAATGGCTACCATCGTGCAAACCATTCCCTTTCTCCTAAAAAAGTTAGCGAACATCATGCCCGCGTATTAATTGGCGAACATACCTGTGAACAGCCCTACTCTGCATCTCGACTCAATGTATCGGCCATGAGCTTCGGTGCACTTAGTTCTAATGCACTACGCGCTCTTAATGCGGGGGCAAAGAAAGGTAACTTCGCACACAATACTGGCGAGGGCGGCTTGAGCCCTTACCACCTAACAGAAGGTGGTGATATTATCTGGCAAATAGGGACTGGGTATTTTGGCTGTCGCGATGCCGACGGTAATTTTGATGAGGCGCTATTTAAAGAAAACGCAGCTAATACCTCAGTAAAAATGATCGAGATAAAATTATCCCAAGGAGCCAAACCGGCACACGGAGGTGTTCTTCCAGCCGCCAAGGTTACTGAAGAAATTGCCAGCACCAGAGGTGTTGAGGCCGGTAAAGATGTAATTTCACCGCCAGCACATTCAGCCTTTTCAACACCCGAAGAATTAATCAAATTCATTGCGCATCTACGAAAAATATCAGGAAAACCTGTAGGTTTTAAGCTTTGTATTGGCAACAGGATTGAATTTCTAGGTATTTGCAAAGCGATAAATGAACTGGGCATCACCCCCGACTTCATTACGGTTGACGGTTCAGAAGGTGGAACGGGAGCCGCGCCAATCGAGTATACAGACCGCCTTGGTACTCCCCTTAACGAAGGACTTGTCTTTGTAAATAACTGCCTGATAGGGATTGGTGTAAAAGATAAAATAAAAATTATTGCCAGCGGAAAAGTTGCAAGCGGTTTTGATATCATCACCAAGATAGCCCTTGGTGCTGATCTCTGTAATTCAGCTAGAGCAATGCTGTTTTCTCTCGGTTGCATACAATCTTTACGCTGCAATACCAACACATGCCCAACGGGCATCGCTACCCAAGACCCCATACGAGCTAAAGCAGTAAACGTTGCCGAAAAACACATTCGTGTCGCCAACTATCATAATGCCACTATAAATAGCTTTTTGGAAATTGTCGGTGCAATGGGCTTCGACGACCCTAACAACCTTAACCCGAAGGCCATTTATCGCCGTACAGTAAATGGAACAGAGTCTTCCTTTGCTGAAATTTACCCACCTGTGTTGCCAGGCCAACTGCTGACCTCAATTGATATTCCTGAATATAGCTACAATTGGAAGCTAGCAAGTAGTAAAAGTTTTAACCCTACAAATGGACTTAGAAATTAAGGTGATGGATTCAGGTATTTCCTGTATTAACCACAGGCAACAAGTTGTTGATAAATTAAATTATCGGCCTGGAAAATGTTTAAACTTCAGAACACCTTATGAGGTCTTCTTTAAAATTAAAACTGTGCACTTAGAATGTGAATTCAACTACACTCATGCGCTCTTTCAGAGGATGACACCCCTAACTTACAAGAAAGTAATGAGTTTAGAAGTGCCGGTGTGTTAATGAAAGCCATTGCTGATGAAGCCCTATCTTGGCGACAATCACTTGAAGAAGGCCTACAACCAGCTATTGTGGCCGTTCTACAAGGTGGCATTCAAATTGACGTGTTAAAACTCTCTCAAGTCAGTTTCCACGGTATTAGAATTGAAGGCAAAATGGGCGGAAATAGCTGCGTGATGTTTGCTCACCAATCCAGTGTACAAATGCTCTGCCACGCGATAGAAATAAAAGAAGAGGCGCCCCAACGATCCATCGGTTTTATTTGGCCTGATAAAGAAGTTCACATATAAAAAAAGCGGCATGTAAGCCGCTTTTTTTATACCCTTTTACGCTCTACCCGAGCAACGGCGCAATAACCAAACTTACAATCGCCATTACATTAATCAATATATTCATTGAAGGGCCTGATGTGTCTTTAAAGGGGTCGCCTACCGTATCACCTACCACTACGGCAGTATGGGTATCAGAACCTTTACCGCCTAAATTTCCTTTTTCAACGTACTTTTTAGCATTATCCCAAGCTCCACCGGCGTTCGCCATCATCAATGCTAACAACACGCAACACAGTAATGCGCCTGATAACATACCACCTAAGGCTTCGGCGCTTATAAAAAAACCAACCAAAGGAGGTGCACTCACTGCAATCACACCGGGCACAATCATTTTCTTAAGTGCCGCTGTTGTTGCAATATCAACACAACGAGCAGTGTCTGGCTCGGCTGTTCCTTCTAATAATCCATCAATCTCTTTAAATTGGCGACGAATTTCCTTAATCATCTCAAATGCCGCATCACCGACAGCTGTCATCGTCAATGCAGCAATAACAAACGGAATAACCCCACCAATAAATAAACCAATTAATACTTGCGGATCATTTAACTGCAAAGAGAAATCTGGCACATGTACCGATACTGTTTCTATAAACGCAGTAATAATCGCCAAGGCCGCTAATGCCGCTGCACCAATAGCAAAGCCTTTACCTATCGCTGCTGTTGTATTACCCAGTTCATCTAACGAATCTGTAATTTTACGGGTTTCCTCGCCCAAGCCCCCCATTTCAGCAATACCACCGGCGTTATCTGCAACGGGGCCATAAGCATCTATGGCCATAGTTATGCCAACAGTCGCCAGCATGCCCACCGCAGCAATACCCACACCGTATAAACCAGCAAAGTGGCTGGAAACCGCAATCACTCCACAAATACTAAATGCTGGAATAGCCACTGATTGCATACCAACAGATAAGCCTGTAATCATCACGGTTGCAGGGCCCGTTTCGCCTGATTTAGCGATATGTTTAACCGGCGCTCCTGCAGTGTAATATTCTGTCACTAAGCCAATTACCATACCACCTACTGCACCGGCCAAAACCGCTACCCAAACATAATTACTCACATCCATCATCAAAATAAGTAGCAAAGCCACAACAATAAATAAAGCAGATGCCCCCATAGTTCCCATACGTAGTGCTTTTTCTGGCGACTTGGAAGCGTTGTTTTTAACAATAACAATACCACCTATTGAGCAAAGCAAACCAATCGAGGCCAATGCCAAGGGTAAAAACATTAAACTGGACTGTGCGCCCAGCTCTGACAGCAAAACAGCAGACATCGTTGATGCAATCGCAATGGTCGCAATCATTGATCCGCAATATGATTCAAAAATATCTGAGCCCATGCCAGCAACATCGCCCACGTTGTCGCCAACATTATCAGCTATCACGCCCGGATTACGCGGGTCATCTTCTGGTATGCCCGCTTCAATTTTCCCCACCAAATCCGCACCAACATCTGCACTTTTAGTAAAAATACCGCCACCAACACGAGAAAACAGCGCAACAACTGAGGCGCCCATCGCAAAACCATGTATAGCATGTGAGCTTTCGGGGTCACTGCCAAAAAATAAATACATCAAGCCTAAACCCATTAGGCCAAGAGAGGCTACCGCTAGCCCCATAATTGAACCACCAAAGAAAGCAACTGAAAGAGCTGCTTCGGCGCCATCTGTATGAGCGGCCGTTGTTGTTCTAACATTCGCTTTGGTGGCTGTATTCATACCAATATAACCAGCCGCACCAGAGGCCAACGCGCCCACTAAGAAGCAAAGTGCTGTTGCCCAACCTAAAAATATAAATGTTAAAACAAATAAAGCGGCCGCAAAATTAACCAGCATTTTATATTCGCGCTTCATAAAAACCATTGCGCCTAAATGAATTTGCTCAGCAATTTTTGCGACAACACCCTCACCTTCCGGGTACTTCATTACCAAGCTATATACATATTTCGCTGCATACAAACCAAAACACCCAATAATAGGGGGCAATAAGTGACTCAACTCCATAGTTTTCTCCTGATGATTATTCTATTTCCCGTTGATTAGCTTCATAAAAACACCACGCCTTCTCTTTTTTACTCTGCCTACTGGTATGGTGCAAGCAGAAAGCTTAATTAAATCAAATCCTCCCTGTATAATGCGGCACAACATTCAATCCAACATAAAAACATAGGAAAAAACATGAGCCTTAACCTAGTCCCTTCTGGGGAAGATCTACCCCATGACGTTAACGTTATTATCGAAATACCCTCTCACTCTGATCCTATTAAATATGAAGTCGACAAAGAATCTGGCGCATTATTTGTAGACCGATTTATGGGCACTGCCATGCATTACCCATGTAACTATGGATACGTGCCGCATACACTTTCTGATGATGGTGACCCAGTGGATGTGCTCGTTATTACACCCATTCCTTTGATGAATGGCTCGGTTATTCGCTGTCGTCCTATTGGTGTTTTAAAGATGACTGATGAAGCAGGTGAAGATGCCAAAGTATTGGCTGTGCCTGTATCAAAACTGACACCCTTGTATGATGATGTTAAATCCTATGAAGATATCTCACCGGTTACCTTAAAACAAATCGCTCACTTTTTTGAACACTATAAAGATTTAGAAGCGAATAAATGGGTAAAAGTTGAAGGATGGGAAGGTGTTGATGGTGCCGCCAAAGAAATTACAGAAAGTGTTGCTCGTTACAACGCTATAGAAGAAAAGCCTAACTTCTAAACGGCTTGTTCTGATCAATAACCGCTGGTGTTTTTTTCAACCCAGCGGTTTTTTTCTGCCTGCAAAGCGGTAGAACTAAGGTTCTCTTTTTTCCAAAAAGGTGCCTTACTTTTTAAATCTTCCATAATAAAACGACTCGCCTCAAACGCATCTTTACGATGTACCGACCAAGCAGCCACCAAGACTATAGGATCATTTGGCAATAGCGCCCCTACTCGATGAATAACTAATGTTTCCAGCAGGTCCCACTGTTTTTTTGCCGATTGAACGATCTTTTCCAAGTGTTTTTCGGTCATTCCAGGATAATGTTCAAGAAACATTCCGTTGACGGCATCTCCCTCGTTCATATCACGCATCGTTCCAATAAAATTAGCACAAGCACCAAACTCACCTTCTCGCTTCATTTCTCGCTGAAAGGTTGCTAACTCATGCCAAGGGTCAAACGCTTTTTGAATAATTTTAATCATTCTCAACCACCCGTAACTGGAGGAAAAAAAGCCACTTCATCGCCAGCATGTACTAACGAGTCCGCTTGAGCATATTCATGATTAACCGAATACAGCACCTGCTGGGATACATCGTACCCCTTGCTCACATGCTTCCAAACATCTTCGACCGTTTTTAGGCCGTCAATATTAAGCTGTTGCTCGCTACGCCCGAACAGCTCTTTTAAACTGGCAAAATAAAGTACTTTTACAGACATCGCTTCTTCATACATCTGACTATTTGATTGTGTCATAATTGATTATATTATCATGTTAACAAACGAATCGAGCCACTAGATTATGTCTGAACTCACACATTTTAACACCGCCGGTGATGCTCATATGGTCGATATTAGCGCCAAAGCCGATACCGACCGGACAGCCGTAACTGAAGGCTTTATTGAAATGAGCGCTGCCACCTTACAACGGGTGATGAACGGCGATAATAAAAAAGGCGATGTGCTGGGTATTGCACGGATCGCTGGCATTATGGCCAGCAAAAAAACAGCTGACCTTGTGCCCTTATGCCACCCCTTACCAATTACCCATGTGGACATTAAACTGGAACCTGATACGCAAAATAACTTGATTGCTTGCCAAACCACCGTCACCACATTGGGCAAAACAGGTGTTGAAATGGAAGCCCTCAATGCTACTCAGGTAGCCTTACTGACAATTTACGATATGTGCAAAGCGGTTGACCGCGGTATGACTATTCAAGGTGTTCGTTTGCTTGAAAAAAAGGGCGGAAAATCAGGTCATTGGAAACGTGAGGAGCCATAAACATGGACTTTGAATTACATCCAAGGCTTGCTGAAGATTGTTATTACCTAGGCGATTTTCCTTTGTGTGCACTTTTACTGAGCAAAGACGCCAATTACCCTTGGTACATTCTTGTGCCCCGACAAGCAGGCATTGTCGAAGCATTTCAGCTCAATAAGCAGGACCAACAAACACTACAAGATGAATCCTTACAATTCAGCCAAGCGTTAAGCGCAGCCTTTTCCGCTGACAAGATGAATATCGCCGCATTAGGAAACATGGTCCCGCAATTGCACCTTCATCATATTGTTCGTTATAAACATGATGCCGCTTGGCCAAATCCTATATGGGGCCATGTGAGCGCTAAACAATACACCCCTTCTGCATTACAAGACCGTATTCAAAAAACACACCAATTGCTCGGTCAGATGCACTTCACCCCTAACTTACAAACCAGCTAAAACAGGGCTTATTTTGAACCAACAAACCACCGCCATCTTATTAGCAGAATGTCCTGATCAAGCTGGCATTATCGCAAAAGTTACCAATTTTCTTACTAAGAATAATGGCAATATCGTCGATTTAGAACAACATGTCGATACTGCAGATAAGCACTTCTTTATGCGTGTTGAATGGCAACTAGAAAACTTTTCTATTGACCGCGAACAGATTCAAAAAACCTTTTCGGAAGAAGTTGGCTCGGCGCTTAATATGAACTGGCAGATAGCATTTTCTGACATTAAACCTAGGCTTGCACTGTTTGTTTCACAGCATGGGCATTGTTTGTTCGACATTCTTTCTCGCTACCAATCCGGCGAGTGGGACGTCGAGATCCCCCTGGTCATCAGCAATCACAAAAACCATCAATCACTTGCTGAAAACGCAGGCATTGCTTTTCATCACATACCCATCACTGCCGACAACAAGCAGCAGCAAGAACAGGCGCAACTTGACTTACTTGCCAAGCATCAAATAGACACTATTGTGCTGGCTCGTTATATGCAAATATTAAGCGCCAACTTTATAGACCATTACCCGCATCAAATTATTAACATTCACCATTCTTTCTTACCTGCTTTTCCAGGCGCAAAACCGTATCACTCAGCTCATGAAAGGGGTGTAAAAATCATTGGCGCTACAAGCCATTATG
>NZ_JAHRVT010000031.1:0-35301 GCF_019090545.1 Cycloclasticus sp.
CTAAAATTCTCCTGTGTTAAGAACGTATTTATTTAAATAACAAAGGATGAAAGATGAAACAAACAAAATTATCAGTTGCCATTAAGGCAACATTATTAGGTACTGCTATAGCATCAGCACCAGCTGCTTTTGCATCTGAAAAAGACATCTTAGATACATTGAAGGCAAACGGCACTATTTCGCAAGCTCAATATGATGAGTTATATGAGAAGGCCTCTGATAGCGTAACTGTTAGCACTAAAGGTGGGCATTTAAAATTTAAGTCAGGTGATGCTAAGTTCCAATTAGGTGGGCGTCTAATGGCCGATTATGCCGCTATTTCTGATGATCGAAACCTTGATGGGGACGGATCTGAATTTCGCCGTGCACGTTTATTTGTAAAAGGTCAAATATTTAACGACTGGGGCTTTAAAGCGCAGTACGATTTTGCCGAAGATGAAGTAACTGCTAAAGATCTTTACATTGCCTACGATGGTTTTGACTCAACTTCAATTAAAGTAGGTAACACCTTTATGCCGAGTGGTTTAGAGGCTCAAACTAGCTCTAAATACATAACGTTTATGGAAAGATCAATGATTCAAGACGTATTTGCTGTTGGCCGTAAAAATGGCGTATCTGTTACTACAAATGGTGACAACTGGACATTACAGGGTGGCTTACATATGCAAGGTGTCAGCAATGCTAATAATGGCCGCGATGAAGATTATGGTTATGGTGTTCGCGGCACCTTCGCACCTTTAGTTGGCAAAACACAAGCGGTGCATTTAGGTGCCTCTTTTAGCCATCAGGAATTTGATGATAATGGTACGGAGCGTTTTAGAGCTCGCCCTGAAATTCATACTATTAACACCAGACCTTTTGATACAAAAATTGACGGCGTTGAATCAACCGATAACTATGGCCTTGAAGCGGCTGCAGTAATGGGACCATTCTCTTTGCAGACAGAGTACTTTGCTAAAGAAGTGCAAACTGCCAATGGCGATCTGGATTTAGATGGTTGGTATGCTTACGGTAGTTACTTTCTAACAGGTGAATCGCGTTCTTATAAAGGAAGTAAAGGCGTATTTGGCCGTGTAAAACCTAAAAGTGTTGTCGGTAAAGGCGGTATCGGTGCATGGGAGCTAGGCGTTCGCTACTCTAGTATTGACCTTTACGATGGTCTGGCTACAGTACCGGGCATAAATACTGCTGGTGAAGAAGGTGAGGTACTGACAATCGGCGTTAACTGGTATGCGACACCCACTATTCGTTTTATGGCGAACTACGTTCAAAGTACCGTTGAACGCACCGGTACATTGCTGGCAGATGAAGATATTGATGCGTTCCAAGTACGCGCTCAAATCGACTTCTAAATATAAGAAATACGTCGCTTCGACGTAGTAAGAAGTAAAAAGCCCGATGTTGCATCGGGCTTTTTTTTGCGCCTCATTAATTAGCCAACAGTTCTAGGCTCTCTATTTAATGAGTTCTTCAAGTAACTGTAACAACACTGTCACCTAAGATTGAGATTATATGCTCAGTAATTATATGGAGACGTCTAGATGACTTTATGTTCAATAAATAGAAATACCGGTGAGTCAGTGTACCGTCAAATTTGCCGTATTTTAGAGCAGGAAATCAAATCGGCTTATGAGGCGGGGGATTACTTGCCAGTTGAGGTTGAGCTGGCGGCTCGTTTTTCTGTTAATCGCCATACCTTGCGGCGAGCTATAGATGAGTTGGTGTCGATGGGTTTGGTTGAGCGCCAGCATGGCCGAGGTAACCTTATTTTAGGTGAGGCGCTGGAGTATAAGGTGGGTGAAAAAACACGCTTTACTGAACGCTTAGAATCATTAGGAAAACTAGCCAGCACAAAAGTCATTCGTAAAACTGTTGTGCCCGCTTACGGTGGAGTCGCTCGACGTTTAGCCATTAAGGAGGACTCATTTGTATTAATGATTGAAACCTTAAGGCAGGTTGATGGGCGGCCTTTTTGTGTGATTTCGCATTTCATTCCAGTAAGTAGGTTCCCTGACTTTGAAACGGACTACCAGGGCGGGTCTTTGCACGCTCTTTTTGAACAAAAATATGCGATTACACCGGCTAGGAAAGAGAGTTTGACGACGGCATGTCTACCCTTGGGTGATGATGCCGTAAACCTTTTGATACCCAAAAACTTCCCGGTTTTACGTGTAAAAAGCGTCAATATTGACGCCAACACGCAGCGCCCCGTTGAGTACTCGATTACCCGTTTTCGTTCTGATCGAGTTCAACTTTCTTTTACACCTTAATACTTAACCTAAATAGATGGAGCTTTAAAATGACAATGAAAAATTATTTAATCATGGCCTTAGCATCACTGGCTATAACTACAAACTTGTTAGCCGCAGAGTTGCCTAAAGGAACGGCTAATGACCCGCTCAGAGTGATGATGGTGCCAGCAGATACCGGTGGTGCAGATGTGGCTGAGGACTATAAGCCGGTGTTTGACGCCATAGCAAAGCACTACGGCATTCACTTTAAGGTGATGTCAGGCGAGAGTTATGCGGCTGTTGTTCAGGGCTTATGTGCTAATCACGCAGATATTGCCTGGTATGGCCCCGTTACTTTTGGTCAAGCACACGAATTATGCGGTGCTGAACTTCTAGCCTTAGACGTTAAAAAAGGCAAATCGGTCTATTACTCAGGTATTTTTACTAAAAAAGGTAATGGTATAGAAACCCTAAAAGACCTTAAAAACAAAATTATTTCTGTTGGGCCTACGTCATCCACATCATCATTTAACTTCCCTATGGCTATGATTATAGATGCGGGTGTAGACCCCGTTAACGACCTAGCAAAAGTCGTAATAACAGGCAGTCATACCAATTCAATTGCCGCCCTGAAAGAAGGCCGAACAGACGCAGCAGCAGCGTCGTTTAACTCATGGGAAAAAGCAGTTAATAAAGGCATTATTGATGCAAATAAATTTCGTGTATTAGCAAAATCTGAGCCGATTCCAAATCCACCGTTGGCGATGAACCCTAATTTACCTGCTGCGTTAAAAGGCAAATTAAAGCAGGCATTTAATAATATTCACAAGCACGTAAACCCCGAACTCATTCGTGGGTATGGGGGTAAAAAAGTAGACCGTTACGACGCTGATTATTCACAACAAAAAATGCTTTCAGTACTTAAGAAACTATCAAAAGTCAATGACCAATTAAAGTCTGAGCTAATTGAAAAGGCTGGTAAGTAACAGCTAAAAGGATATATAGGGGGCTGATTATCAGCCCCCGATTATTACTTAATCTATAGATAAGGAAAAGCGATGCTGACATTCAAATCTACATCAGTCATATACGGTGACGGTACTAAAGCGGTCGACAATATTGATTTAACGATAAATAAAGGAGAGTTTTGTGTGTTACTCGGGCCATCTGGAGCGGGCAAATCAACCCTAATGGGTTTGTTAAATGGTTTGGTTACGCCCACCTCCGGACAGATTGCCTTAGATGGGGTGGTGATGAATAAAAAAACCAAACGTCAGATTCAGCAAAAAATTAGCATGATCCATCAGCAGCTTCATTTAGTGCCGCGCTTAAAGGTGTTGCATAACGTGTTGATGGGTAAGTTATTTGCGGTTCCTACCTTGCTGAGTTTGCTTAAGGTATTCAAAAAAGATGACCAGCAGCGCGCCTGCATGCTACTACAAGAAGTCGACTTGGAAGAAAAGCACCTTTATCGGCGGGCTTCAAATTTATCAGGTGGGCAGCAACAGCGGGTGGCAATTGCCCGCGCTTTTATGTCAGAACCTCAAGTGGTTTTAGCCGATGAGCCGGTTGCTAGTTTAGATCCAATGGTTAGCCGCCAAGTCCTAACCAGCCTCAAGTCAGCCTCACGTAATCACAATGCAACGGTGCTGTGTAGCTTGCACCAAGTCGAGTACGCGCTTGAGTTTGCCGACCGAATTATTGCCATGAAGAAAGGTCAAGTGGTGTTCAACGGCCCCCCCCATGAGTTAGATGAACAAAGCCTTAAATATATTTATGGTGATGAATATGCCAGAGAGGTATTGCCTTCGAAAAGTACATCTGTTTGTGCGGCTGCGGCCGAATTAAATAATCTTGCGATAGCCTAAGAGGAATAGTGATGGCAAACAATCCGCGCATGCAAAATGAAAAACCCTGGCAACAGTGGGAATTACAACAAGTCGTTACACCTAAGATCGTAGGCTTATTGCTGCTTATGATAGTACTGCTAGGTTTTTCAGCTCGTAACACAGAAATGGATAAAGCCGCTTACAAAACGGGCGAGGCAATTTTAGCGGTGGTTGGGTTGTCTAAATCGACCGTTATGGATGGAGCCAGTAGCTTTGCTAAGCAAGCCTTTCCGCTAACGTTTGAGTCCAGAAAGCCGACCAATCGTATTGTCGATCTTGATCGTGAAAACTTGCCGTTTATGAGTCACATTGAAACGGTCGAAAAAAAGCAATATGACGCACTAAACGATAGCTATCGTTCTGAAAAGGTCGAATACCTAGTGACCCCTATGGGCTACCTAGTAAAAGTGTTGGTTAAAATGTGGGAAACCATAGAGATGGGCTTTTGGGGCACCTTAATCTCGGTGCTAATTTCAATCCCATTAGCGGTTCTATCGGCTAAAAACTACACACCCAATAAATTCTTTTACCTCTCATCACGATTTATTTTAAGTTTTCACCGCGCTATGCCGGAACTTATTGTGGCGCTATTTTTTGTATTAATGTACGGCTTTGGCCCGATAGCCGGCATTTTTGCTTTGGCGATGCACACCAGTGGTGTGTTGGGTAAGTTTTTTGCCGATGAAATAGAAAACGCACCTAAAGGCCCACAAGACGCCTTGTTGTCCAGTGGCGCAAATAAATTAAAGGTCTTGCGTTATGCGGTATTGCCGCAAGTATTTCCCAGTTACGTCGGCTACGTGCAATACATTCTGGAACGTAATATTCGCACCGCAACGGTGCTGGGTATGGTTGGAGCAGGTGGTATTGGTATGGAGTTAAAAGGTCGTTGGGATATGTTTGCTTACTCACACGTAGCAACAATTTTGTTAGTTATTTTAGTGACCGTCATGCTGCTAGAGCTAATAAGCCAAAGAATTAGATCAAAATCGATGTAATTAGGGCCCTGAGTTTTTTCAGGGCTAAAAACATACTTGTCTAGATATCTATATTAAAGAGAGATGTTAAGTGAATATAAACGAACGTAAAAACTGGGTTAGATTGTTGACCGCAGTGGACGCGAAACAAGTTCAGCAACTTGCTCAGCAGATAACAACTGACTGGGAGCTACGCTATAAGTCACTGCCGCAAAGTGGTTTAGGCATGCTCAAGCTACGTGATGGCGCATTGCAAGAGCCCTTTTATCTCGGTGAAATTCCCGTTGCTAGTGCATGGGTGGAATTGACTTTGCCAAACGGTGATAAAGCCGAAGGTGCCGCTCAAGTAATGGATGATGACAAAGATCTGGCTGAAGCGCTTGCTGTCTGTGATGCCGTATTAGCCAACCAATTAGCAGGTCATGACTTGCTTACAGTGTTATTACAACAAGGCGCTGACAAATTGGATGCTGAGCAACGTAATCGCAAACAAATGCTGAAACGTACTCACGTTGATTTCTCGCTATTAGGTGCAGAAGAAGGAGAAGATGATGAGCAAAATTGAAGCTATCTGGTTGCCTGAAGTGCAGCAACAAGTTTTTCGCGGCTTGATGGAGGTTATGTCACGCCCTGGTAAAACGGAAAATCTTAGTGAGTTGACTAACAATGCCTCGCCAGCACGGGCTTTATTGGCTACTTTGCTTGATGGTGAAGTGAATCTATGTGATCACCACAATTTATTAGATGACGCTGATTGGCCTTTATTACAGGCACAAAAAGTGGCAGTAGAACATGCCACCACTATTTTATGTCGTGGTGACAGTGCGGTTGATTTTGAACCACTGTTAGGTGAATTATCCTCACCGGAACATTCAGCAATGATTGTGTTAGTCGTTGAAAATATAAGCGAAGGGAATAGTCACCTGAGCTTAAGTGGTCCCGGCGTGAATGGTGATATTTCAGTAAAAATTTCCGGTTTAAATCGCGATTGGTTGAATCAACGTGAGGAATGGATTAGCTCATTTCCATTAGGTGTAGACTTGTTATTGGTTGATGACTCACACGTGATGGCTTTGTCAAGAACCACAAAAATTGAGGTGACATCATGGGTTATGTAGCCATTAAAGGTGGCGGTCTTGCCATTAAAGGTGCCGAAGATACACTGGATTATTTACGTTGTGAACAAGGTGATAGCGGTACACCATTAGATATGGAGACCATCGAACATCAATTACGTTTTTTGCATGGTCGCGTGTTGTCAGAAGGCGGTTTATATCACCCTAAACTTGCCTCATTAGCGATTAAACAAAGCTTGGGCGATACCTTAGAAGCCGCATTTGCATTACGTGCTTATCGTTCAACTAAGCCACGTCTATTAGAAACACCCGTGTTAGATACCACCGAGATGCGGGTAACCAGACGGATTTCAGCTGCCTTTAAAGACATTATCGGTGGTCAAATGTTGGGTGCAACGACGGATTATGCCTTACGTTTAATGCGTACTGAATTATTAGATGAAACACCAGAAGCATTTCGAGCGGTTGCCAAGCAATGGTTTGATGATGAACGTCCAGATTCAGACATTCCCGATACCTTTCCTAAAGTGCTAGATAGTTTACGTGCCGATGGCTTATTAGCTGAAGTCGATAAAGCTGCTGTTCAAGAGCCGTTTGATATTACTCGTGAGCCATTAATATTTCCCGTACCACGATCAGCCGCGCTAGCAACAATGGCCCGTGGTGAAACAGGATCATTGTTAGCAATCGCTTACTCCAACATGCGTGGTTATGGTGATGTGCATCCCACCGTAGCGGAATTACGTGTGGGTTATATCCCTGTCATGTTGCCACATCCGATTACCGGTGAATTGATTGAAGCCGGTGAAGTGTTGATGACGGAATGTGAAATCGTCGCCATGTATGAAAGTGATGATGAAAACGAAAAACCAACGTTCAGCTTAGGCTACGGCGCGTGTTTTGGTAATAACGAAGTCAAAGCCATTGCGATGGCGATTCTTGATAGATCACTGCAAGCAGGTATGAAAGACGGGCCAACGAATCCTTCAGAAGACCCTGAATTTGTCTTATTACATGTTGATGGTATTGACTCTATGGGTTTCTGTACTCATTACAAAATGCCGCATTACGTGACCTTCCAATCAGATATGGATCGCCTGCGTACCACCCAAGATAAAGCTGAAGCCAAATCAGAAGGAGCAACATCATGACGGCAATGAGAAAAGCCAATGCGGCTTATCCTTTTGGATTTCTAGATGAATATGCCAAAAAAGAAGTGCGTCGTACCGTGTTAAAAGCGATTGCCATTCCCGGTTATCAAGTGCCCTATTCTTCACGCGAAATGCCTATGGGTCGTGGGTTTGGTACCGGTGGCTTGCAACTCACTTTATCCATTATTGGTGAAGATGATACGTTGAAAGTGATTGACCAAGGTAGTGATGATTCCGTCAACGCGGTGAATTTACGTAGTTTTATCGAAATGACCTGTGATGGTATCGACACCACCGATATAACCGATAAAGCGAACTTGATTCAATCGCGCCACCGCATTCCTGAAAAACCATTACGTGAAGATCAAATTATCGTGCTGCAAGTGCCGTATCCCGATCCTTTAGTGGTGGTTGAGCCATCAGAAGATAAACGCAAAATAATGCATGGCGAAGCTGACTATTCGCGCCTGTTGGTCAAATTATACGAAGATATTGTGAAGTTTGACGAAATCACTATTTCGCACCGTTATCCTACTTGCATCAATGGCCATTACGTCATTGACCCCTCACCAATTCCACGCTGGGATGTGCCTAAATTACATCAATCTAAAGCCTTGGTATTGTTAGGTGCCGGCCGTGAGAAAAAAATCTATGCCGTTCCACCTTATACCGATGCAGAACCGTTGGCATTTGATGATATGCCGTTCCGTGTAGAAAGTTTTAATGATGAAAACGGCCAACGTCGTTGTTGTGATCGCTGTGGCGATGACACCAGTTTTTTAGATGAATTTGACGGACAAGGTGGCGAAAAAGTGTACCAGTGCTCAGACAGTGATTGGTGCCGTGAACAATCGATAGCCAAAGGAGCATAAGATGGAAAAAATCCTTGAAGTAAGAAACTTAAGCAAGGTCTTTGGTAAAGGTTGCCCGAATTGTTTTGAAAAAACTGGCCCTGAATTGAATACCAATATTTGTCCAGATTGTAAAAGTGTTGTGGCGGCACATGATTTGTCATTAGACCTCTACAAAGGTGAGATTCTCGGCATTATGGGAGAGTCGGGTAGCGGTAAATCGACGGTGGTTAAAAACCTGTTTTTTGATCAAGATCCAACCAGTGGTCATGCTATTTTTTATGATGACGACAAGCAATATGACTTGTTTAGTCTCAATGCGGCTCAAAAACGCCATTTGCGAAACCATCATTTTGGCATGGTGTATCAAAATCCACATTTGGGTTTGAATTTTGGTATTTCATCGGGCGGTAATATCGCCGAACGTTTGTTGATGAATGATTTACGAAACTATAAAGAAATACGCGAACGTGCCCGAGAGTTATTAGAACGCACCGAAGTATTAACCGAACGAATGGATGAATTACCGAAAAACTTCTCGGGCGGCATGCAACAACGAGTACAAATTGCCAAGGCTTTGGCAATCAATCCACCGATGCTGTATCTCGATGAGGTTACTACGGGCTTAGATTTATCCGTGCAAGCTAAGATCCTCGATTTGATTTTAGAGATCCAACAAGAAATGAACACAGCAATGATAGTGGTAACACATGATTTAGGCGTTGTTCGCTTGTTAGCAGGACGCACCATCGTAATGAAATATGGTCGAATTATTGAGTCGGGTTTAACCGATCAAATTTTGGAAGATCCACAACACGCTTATACCCAACGCCTCGTCGCGTCGGCTTTGTAAGGAGACCATTATGACAGCAGAACCTATTTTAAGTGTGGAAGGTTTTTCCAAGCATTTTGAATTGCATGAGCAAGCTAAAACGATTCCATCATCCAGCAACGTCAATTTTGATGTCTATGCCGGTAAATTAACCGCATTGATTGGCCCGACTGGTGCGGGTAAATCATCGGTATTAAAAGGTATTTATCGTACTTATTTACCGTCATCAGGGCGCATTACCTATCATGCTGCTAATGGCACGAGTTTGAATTTGGCGCTTGCCGATGAGCATCAAATTTTGGAATTACGTAGCCGCGAAATTGGCTTTGTAACTCAGTTTTTACATGCTTTGCCACGCCAATCGACAGAAGATGTTGTGGCTCAGCCATTGTATCAACGTGGTGTTAGCCGCGAACAAGGTCGTCAAAAAGCACGAGAAGTTTTAGCCAATCTTAATATTCCAGAACGTTTATGGGGTGTACCACCAGCAACATTCTCAGGGGGTGAAAAACAACGCGTCAACTTGGCACGTGGATTGATTGCTAAACCAAGGTTATTACTTTTAGATGAACCGACAGCCAGTTTAGACCCGACAACAACCGATCGCGTAGTGGAAATGATTCAAGCGATGAAAGCCGAAGGAACGGCGATGTTAGCTATTTTCCATCATCCAGACTTAGTCGAGAGATTAGCCGATAACGTGGTGACATTAACACCGCCAGTAGCACTAAATAATAAAGAGGTAGCATCATGACACAACAATATTTAACCAATGCCCAAATTGTTCTTGCAGATCAAGTATTAGAGCAGGCTTCATTATTAATTGAAGATGGCATTATTGCCGCAATTAACCCTGAATCAGTGGCAGATAATGTGGACACTATCGATCTTGCTGGGCGAGTTTTAATGCCAGGTATGATTGACTTGCATTGTGATGCATTAGAAAAAGAAGTTGAGCCAAGGCCTGGCGTGCACTTTCCTTTAGATTTTGCAGTAGCGCAAGCGGATAAACGTAATGCCACGGCGGGTATTACGACCGTATATCATGCGATTGCATTTGCAAACGATGAACTCGGTTTGCGCAGCAATGAATTTGCCGCCAATATTGCTCGGGCGGTTCATGCTTGGGCGCCACATGGGCTGGTTGATAATCGTGTGCACTGCCGATATGAAATTACTGATGAAGGTGGGCTGCCAGTATTATTGGATTTATTGAAGAATGATGATATGCATTTATTGTCGTTAATGGATCATACGCCGGGGCAAGGGCAGTTTAAAGATATGGCAGCGTACCGTAGCTATTTGACGCGTAGCTATAAAAAGACGGAGGCCGAGTTAGATACCATTCTGGCTAAAAAACTGAACGCAGCAACGGGTGCGTTTGATCGTGCTAAAACGCTGATCAAGGCGGCGCATGCCCAAGGCGTATCTGTTGCCAGCCATGATGATGATAATCGTCAGCGTATTGAAACAATGAATAGCCTTGGGGCGGTGATTTCCGAATTCCCTATTAATATGGAAGCGGCATTGGCGGCACGTGAACTAGGCATGAGTACGGTCTTTGGCGCGCCTAATATCCTTCGTGGCCAAAGCCAATCAGGTTCAATGAAGGCGCTAGATGCTATCGAGGCAAATGTAGCCGATTGTTTGTGCGCTGATTATGCACCAGCGGCGTTAATAGTTGCCGTTATGAAGCTACCTACATTGACGGACATAAGTCTTTCTGACGCAGTTCGTTTAGTCACATTAAACCCTGCTAAGGCGGCAGGTTTGATTGATCGAGGTGAAATAGCGGTGGGTAAACGAGCAGATTTAATTATGATCGATACACCAGCTGGACTGCCGCAGGTGAGTCGAGTATGGCTAAAGGGGAAAACGGTGTACCGAGGGCAATATGATCATGGCTAAACTGTTTTATATTATTGGTGCCTCGGGTGTTGGTAAAGATAGTTTACTGGGCTATGCTCGGCAACATTTGATGCCAGAGGAGTCGTTATTTTTTGCACACCGCTACATTACGCGCAAAGCAGAAGCGGGTAACGAAAACCATGTGGCATTGAGCGAGCAAGAGTTTAGGCAGCGACTGGGCAAAGGGTTTTTTGCCATGCATTGGTCTAGTCATGGCCTTAACTATGGTATTGGTGTTGAGGTTAATCAATGGTTAAAAAAAGGGGTTGACGTGGTCGTGAATGGTTCGCGGGCTTACTTGCCGCAGGCATCTAAACATTATGCTGAGTTGGTTCCTGTGTTAATTCAGGTCGATCAGGCTATTTTACGTCAAAGGCTAGAGTCTAGAGGCAGAGAGACATCCGAACAGATTGAAGCTCGGTTGCTTCGAGCCCAATGCATGGAAGGCATTAGTCACCCAGAGTTAGTGGTTATTGAGAATAATGCTGACTTATCTATAGCTGGAAAACAGTTAGTTGGTGTATTGACGGCAAGAAATACTCAATGCGTCTGATCTTTACGGGAACTGGAAATGCGGCGGGCGTGCCGGCCTATGGCTGTCATTGTGTCGCCTGTGTTCGCGCCACACAGCAGACTGATCGTCGACGAGGTCCCTGTAGTGCTGCCTTGGTGGTGGGTGGTGAGACAACCTTGATTGATGCAGGGAATTTACAATTAGGCGAACGCTTTCCTGCCGGTAGTTTTTCCCGTGTTCTTTTAACGCATTATCATATGGACCATGTGCAAGGCTTATTTCCTATTCGTTGGGGGGTTGCTAAATCCATCCCAGTTTTTGGGCCTGCAGATGAAAAGGGTTGTGATGATCTATTTAAACACCCGGGGATTTTAGACTTTTCGGAAACATTCGCTGCATTCGATCAGCGTCAATTTTCTGAATTATCGGTGACGGCGCTACCCTTGAATCATTCAAAGTTATGCCTAGGTTATGCCTTTGAATATAAGGGAAAAAAACTGGCATACTTGACAGATACAGCAGGTTTGCCTGAACAGACAATGCACTTTTTACAGCGCTGGAAAGCAGATGTGGTGGTGGTAGATTGCTCAAGCCCACCGAAAGAAATTAAATCGAAAAATCACAATGACTTAAGCATGGCAATTGATATCCATTATCGTGTGGCCCCCAAGATAACTTATTTGACGCATATCAGCCATCAGCTTGATGAGTGGTTTGAAAAAACAGGGACAAAATGTCCAGAGGGTGTTGTTGTAGCCTATGACGGTTTGCGAATAGAGCTGACTAAATGATGACTCAAGCTGCACTATTGATTGGACTGTCGGTAATGATGCACGTGGCCTGGAACCTGCTGGCAAAGCACGTTGATAAAGAAGCTGATTATCTGTGGTGGGGGTTATTGGCACACTTGGTATTGCTGGGTCCGTTTGGTTTATATTACCTTGTATTTGATGCGGACTGGCAAAGCCCATTAGTGCTTGCGATGTTGGTCACCGTTATTGCAAATAGTGTCTACTTTGTTAGTCTTCGTCGGGCGTACCACTTTGCACCGGTTGCACTGGTGTATCCATTGGCCAGAAGTTCGCCTGTGTTGATAGCGTTTTGGTCCATGTGGTTTTTTGACGAAGAGCTGCCATTGCAGGCATGGTTGGCAATTTTGATTAGCATCGTCGGCTTATGGTTGTTGGGCCTGTCGGCAAGAGGTGGTGATACTGCGCATGCTTTGCCATGGGCTTTAGTGGCGGCGCTATTCACCAGTATTTATTCGTTGAGTGATAAAGTAGCGGTTAGTTATCTACCGTCATTTGGTGCCTTACTAGGCTTTGTTAGCGTGGGCTATTTGGGGTCATTTATTGCCTTAAGCGTGCAAAACCGCTATGAAAAGGGCCGAGTTATACCGATAAAGCGTCCGGCATTAAAGTACCTTTTACCCGGTGGTTTATTTATTGGTACAGCATACGCTTTAGTGATTCAAGCCATGTACTATTTACCGGCAGCCTACGTGGTTTCTTTTAGTAATGCGGGGATTGTGTTGGCTAATATTTTAGCGATGAGCTTGTTAAAAGAACGCTATGCTTGGCGATGGCGCTTAGTTGCTACGTTAATTATTTGCGTGGGGCTTGTTTTATTGGGTCTAAGTTGACAGTACTTTAGGTCAAAAATGTGTCAGAGTCAGGTGACTAAATGCTGGGTTTGACAATGGGGTATCCAACATAAACAATGAAGTCGTGTTTTTTTTGCATTTTTTATTGTTTATACCGACAACGGTTCAATTGCTTGTTTAAAGGGGGGCGTGCTGACGCAGAAGTGCATCGTTTAAGACTGTCATAGTAAGGTCGATAAACATCCTGAAGTAGGCATCGCCTACTTCAAAACACAGCAGTATTTTGACCCTGATAGGATGTCGGGGCTTTTTTATGCCTAATGCTAGGTGATTTTAACAAGACGCTTTATTATGCGGCAGTATTAACATAACAAAGGGTTCCCCTCATGGCCTCTAAAAACTACCTTTCAGGTTTGTTCGGTGCATCTCCGGTTGCGCCGCTTCAAGCACATATGACGATTGTTGATGAATGCGTGACAAAACTCATCGATTTGTTTGAGAACATGGCGAGTGGTAACACGGCTGAAGTAGAAAAAATTTACCAGAAAATTGCTAGTTTAGAGCAGCAAGCTGACGATAAAAAACAGACGTTGCGGGAGCACTTACCTAGCGGCCTATTTATGCCAATCGAGCGGCAGGACCTTCTGGATGCGTTAAGAACTCAAGATTTATTAGCTAACCGCGCCAGAGATATCGCAGGGATCATCGTTGGACGTAAATTACAGTTCCCCGAACAAGCCGCCCAGCGTGTTATTGAGTTGGTTAAGGCAACGGTTGAAACGTGTCATCAGGCGCTACGTGTTGTTAATGAGTTGGATGAATTGGTTGAAACGGGTTTTAGGGGGCATGCCGTTCACGTGGCTGAGGTGATGCTGGCTGAATTAGATGACCTGGAATCAGCAACAGACCGTATTCAAGTGAGTTTACGTGCAGACTTGTTTGCGGTGGAAAAAGAGTTATATGCGGTAGATGTGATGTTTATGTATCGGATTATAGAATCTATTGCCGATATTGCCGATGATGCTGAGCGTGTCGGTCGTCGCTTTCAATTGATGTTGGCTAAATAAGGGGAAGGGACAATGGATTACGGAACTACTTATTTGGTATTAGCGATTGTTTTCGGCCTATTTATGGCGTGGGGCATTGGTGCGAATGATGTGGCGAATGCGATGGCAACATCGGTTGGCTCTAAAGCGATTACTATTAAACAGGCTGTTATTATTGCAGCCATTTTTGAATTTTCAGGGGCTATTTTAGCGGGTGGGCAGGTTACCTCTACGATTCGAAAAGGAATTGTCGATGTTAGCGATTTGGGTGCAACCCCCGAGATTTTGATTTTTGGTATGCTCGCAGCGCTACTGGCAGCGGGAACTTGGTTACTGGTTGCTTCATTTAAAGGCTGGCCAGTTTCAACAACGCATTCGATTGTTGGCTCTATTGTCGGCTTTGCGATTGTAGGTATGAGTATGGATGCGGTGTACTGGGGCAAGCTCGGTACAATCGTGATGAGCTGGGTCACCTCTCCATTATTGGCGGGCGCTATTTCATATATGTTATTTAGGTCTGTTCAAACGATTATTCTAGATACAGAAAAACCGTTCGAAAACGCTAAGCGTTATGTTCCTTATTATGTCTTTTTGGTTGGCTTTATGCTCACATTGGTCACCATTATGAAAGGCTTAAAACATGTGGGACTAGATTTATCCATGACAGACTCGATTGCGGTAGCACTGGGTTTTGGTGTGCTAACAACGATATTAGGTAAGTATTTAGTGAGTCGTGTAAAGTTTGATGCGAGCGCGGACCGTGATTTCCATTATGCAAACGTCGAAAAAATATTCGGCTCCTTGATGGTTATTACCGCTTGTGCAATGGCCTTTGCACATGGCTCAAATGATGTGGCAAATGCTATCGGCCCATTAGCGGCAATTAATAGTATTATCGATACCGGTGAGTTATCACAGAAATCGGCCTTACCAATGTGGATACTCTTAGTCGGAGGTGTTGGTATTGTATTGGGTCTGGCAATGTATGGCCGTAAGGTTATTGAAACAGTTGGCTCGAAGATTACCGAATTAACACCAAGCCGTGGGTTTTGTTGTACTATCTCAGCGGCTTCAACAGTTGTGTTAGCCTCAGGTATGGGTTTGCCTATCTCAACAACACACACAATGGTGGGGGCGGTTTTAGGTGTTGGTATGGCGCGCGGTATTTCGTCACTTAATATGAGTGTCGTTCGTGGTATTTTTATGTCTTGGATTATTACCTTGCCGGTTGGCGGCGTGCTGGCAATTGTTTTCTTCTTCATGCTCAAAGGGATTTTTGCTTAGGAGCTTGCTTTCTTTATGAAGGAGAAAAGTTTTAGCAGATAAGGCAAACAGGCACGGATGAATAGATAATAAGCGTGTTTTTGCGTAGAGCACGCTTGTTTTATGGGAGAGCTTCGCCATAAACGTATTTTATCTGCTAAAGTTTCATTGTTACCTTGCCGATTATTGACGGTATAAATGAGAATTAAATAAGGGAAGAGTTTTGGATTTAGCGACGTTAATAGGTTTTGTGGGTGGTTTGGGCATTATTATTGCCGCCATTGCAACAGGCGGAGATATCATGATGTTTGTTGATGTGCCGTCTGTTTTGATCGTAGTAGTTGGCACCTTCATGGTGACTTTGATGCAGTTGTCGATCTCGGAATTTTTGAGTTCGTTTAAAGTGGCTATTAAAGCCTTCATGAATAAAAATGATAACCCTGTTGATCTCATCAAGCAGGCAGTGGAGCTGTCTGATGTGGCCCGTAAAAATGGACTGTTGGCGTTAGAAGATCAAGAGGTGGATAACGAATTCCTCAAACGAGGCTTGAGTCTTTGTGTAGATGGTCATGACGCAGCGATGGTGCAAAAGTTATTAGGTCGAGATATGGACTTAGCGATTGGTCGCCATGAAGTTGGTCAGAATATGTGGAAGGCGGTCGGTGATATGGCGCCAGCGATGGGGATGATTGGAACCTTGGTTGGCTTGGTGCAAATGCTCGCAAACATGTCTGATCCAGCGGCAATTGGTCCGGCAATGGCCGTGGCCTTACTAACCACTTTGTATGGTGCGGTTATCGCTAATGCGTTTGCATTGCCGATGTCGGCTAAATTGGCGGGTATTAGCCATAATGAGCGACTCAATAAAGTATTAATTTTAGAAACCATTCAAAGTATTCAAGAAGGTATGAACCCACGTGTTTTAGAAACATTGCTTAAAACTTACTTGCCAGAAAATCAACGTTCTTCTGTTGGTGCGCAAGAGGAAGCTTAAGGCTAAAATATGGTCTGTTGTTCAAAATGAGTGAAGAGAATTGTCCAAAATGTGAAGAAGGGCTTCCAGCATGGATGGGGACCTTTGCCGACTTAATGTCATTATTGATGTGCTTTTTCGTATTGTTATTATCAATGGCAACTATGGATGCAAACCGTTTTAAGAAAATGGCAGACTCTTTAAATGATGCGTTTGGGGTGCAAAGACAGGTGGTTGCTTATGAAATAGTTAAAGGGACCAGTGTGGTTGCACAGCACTTTAGCCCGGCGGCGGGTGACCCAACCATTTTAGATGAGGTGCGGCAGCAAACAACCGACTCGGAAAGAGAGTTTTTAGGCAAAGACTCAGAGTCTGACTCAGACACAACGAAAAAAGAGGATGCTAAAAAACAAGAAGAGGTTGAGGCAAAAGCGAAAATCGTGACGGAGTATGTTGAAGCCACTGAGCAAAAAATTAAGGATGCTGAAAAATTAGCCGAAGAAATTAGAGAGTTTATGGTCGAAGAAATTGACCAAAATATGGTGAGTGTGGAAACCGACCTTGACCGGGTAGTTATTAGAATTCATGAAAATGGTTCGTTCTCCTCAGGTAGTGCGGAATTTAACCCAGAGTTTTTACCCATAATGGATAAAATTACAGCGGTTGTTAATGGTAGTGTTGGTACAGTGACTGTTGCAGGCCATACGGATAATATTCCCATTAAGGCGGGCTTGTATCGGTCTAATTGGGAACTGTCTGCGGCACGTGCCGTAACTGTCGCGCAAACACTGCTAACCGATGGAACGGTGGATGAAAAAAGACTGATCATTGAAGGTCATGCAGATACAGTGCCGCTATCTGATAACGAGACCCCTGAGGGTAGAGCGCTAAATAGGCGTGTCGAAATTATTTTAATTCAAGGTGAAATGCCCCAAGATTTAAGTAACCCCATACTAGACGTGGTGAAACAATAATGAGCCAAGATGCCGGACAAGAGCGTAGACGTTTTTTTAGAATAGACGATGAAGTGGCGATAAGTTATCGCGTTATTTCTAACGACGAAATGACTAAAGCCGATGGTCTTAAAAGGAATGAGGTTGAGCCAGCCTCTCTAGCCAATGAGTTGGAGAAAATGAATGAAGTGTCTCGGATACATTTTCGCCATGTAGAAAAAGAGTCGCCTGAAGTGGCGCGTTACTTTTCTTTTATAGAAGCTAAAATTAATTTATTAGCGCATCATATAATAATGGGTACCGATGAGCTGTTTGTAAAAACGATTCAGCCGGTTAATATCAGTGCCTCGGGTGTTTCATTTGCGGTAAGTAATGCGCTGAATATAGGGGATATTGTTGAGATAAAGTTTATTTTAACGCCCTCTCTAGCCAGCATAAAAACTTTCTCAAAGGTCGTTTCTTGTGAGCAAGATAGCGATCAGTTCAAGGTTGCTGTTGAGTATAGCCAGCTGGGCGATGAAAATAGGGATTTGTTAATTCGTCATATCGTTAAAAAGCAGATGAATGATATACGTGAGCAAAGCGACTAACGTAGACTATATTTTTTAAATCTATCTTCAGTAAATTGCACGAAGCTGTAACCCTTTTTAATGGAACTACTTGAAATTCATAAAGCGATAATAAAACGCATGGCAGATGGTCAGTTTTTTTCTGGGCAGCAGCTAGCCGATGAGTTAAATGTTAGTCGTGCTTCCATTTGGAATTACCTCAAAACACTCGAAACAGCAGGCTTTGACTTCCATGCTGTAAAAGGAAAAGGCACGCGCTTAAAATTAGCAATAGAGTTGTTGGATAAACAACGTATTCTCACCTGCTTATCTAGTGAACACAGAGCCTTGTTGAAGCAGCTCGATGTATTAGATGTGTGCGCATCGACTAACCAAGCCATCGTTGAGAAACACCAACTAACGCCTTTACCCAATGGGTCAGTTTGTATGGCTGAAATGCAGACAATGGGCCGAGGACGATTAGGCAGAACATGGGTGTCTCCATATGGGCAAAACCTATACATTTCTTTTTTGTGGAACTTTAAGGGCGGGATATCGGCCTTATCGGGGCTGAGTTTGGCGTGCGGGGTTGCTGTTTGTCGTGCGCTCAAAAGCCTCGGTTTAAGTGGTCATGGCCTGAAATGGCCAAATGATATTCTATGGGAAGGTAAAAAACTGGGTGGAATTTTAGTAGAAATTCAAGGGGAAAGCCAAGGTGGTTATACTGCCATTATCGGCATCGGGCTCAATTATCAAATGAATGAATTGTCGTCTGGCGAAATTGGCCAGCCTTGGGTTGATGTGTGTCATGCGTATGGCGAGAAAATGGGGCGAAATAAATTGGCTGCCCATGTGCTGGCTGAGGTTTTAAGTATACTGCATGGCTACGAAGAGACTGGTTTACTGCCACATGTTGAGCAATGGAATAACTACGATTGTTATCGAGATAAAACGGTTCGAATTTTATCTGGTGAGCAATACGAGGAAGGCGTTGCGAGTGGTATCTCAAAGACCGGAGAGCTCTTATTGTTAACCCCCGATGGCCGAACGAAAAAAATCATGTCAGGTGAGGTTAGCCTGAGGTTAAGCGAGTAATTAATGTCTGAACTTTATATAGACCGTGGTAATACAGCGCTTAAATGGCAGTTGGTTGAAAGAGGGCGTTTGTTAAATCAAGGCGTGTTTAGTAACGAAATTACGTTGAGGGAAGGTTTTTCAACGTTAAAAGAGAGTCGCCTCGCAAATATTTATGTGTCTAGTGTGGCTGCTGAAGCATTTTGTCGTGACTTGCAGGTTTGGGCTAAAGAACGTCTCTACCCTGCGCCTACGTTTGTAGAAAGTACCCGTAAAGCTTGTGGGGTTGTTAATGCCTATCAAGATGCCGCGCAATTAGGTGTGGACCGTTGGTTAGCAATGATTGCGGCACACCATAAATATACCGGTATGCTATGTGTTGTAGATACAGGGACCGCACTGACCATGGACTTTCTATTAGAGAGCGGCCAACATTTGGGTGGTTTTATAGTTCCAGGCGCTGAATTAATGAGAAAAAGCCTGTTAAGCAACACACATAAAATCAACATAGGTGATACGCCGAATTCTAGTCAGCTTGGAACAAACACAAGTGAAGCGGTTACGTATGGTGTTGAACAGATGTTGGTGCTGTTTGTACGAGAAAAAGTTGTTGATGTAGGGGAAAAGCATCAGCAACCGATAACAACTATTTTAACGGGTGGCCATGCAACTGTTTTAGCGGAAGGCTTAAGGCAGGACGTTCGATTGGAAAAAGACCTTGTGTTACAGGGTTTACAGCTAGTGACTAAATCATACCAGTGAAACGTTTATTATTATTGTTGGTTTTTTTAAATGTAGTTTACTTTTTCTGGGGAACCACCGTGGTGGAAACCAAACGGCTGGAGCAACACCAAGCACCCTTGTATAAAGAAAGTGAGCTTGAAACGCTGGTGTTGGTTAGAGATGAAGAAGTGGCTGCAATGCTTGAGAAACAAATTTTGTTGGATAATAGCGCGAAGCAGTCAGCCACGGAATGCTACTTAGTGGGTGACTTTGCTAATGAAGATGATGCGAAGAAGCTATCAAAAGTGTTAAGTCGTTATGTGTGGGATGTGCCCGTTATTGCATCAGAGGTTCTTAGGGATTTTTGGGTTGTTTATTCTTCTAATGGTGATTGGAATCAATCAGTGCGTAATATGGAGACATTAAGGGCTAAAGGCGTTAACGATTTATGGTTAGTGCCTAGTGGCTCTAGCAAAGGGGTTATCTCATTAGGCTTGTTTGCAACAGCCGACGGAGCCGAAAAGAGACTGAAGGCCTTGTCGGAAAAATCGATTGAAGCCGAACTTATTAGACGCAAAAAGTATCGTTATGGCGTAAAACTTATAACAAGTGATGGTCTATCACCGATACCGGACAATTTAGATGGCTTTAAAGTAGGCGAAAACATTAGTATTCGTAAAATTGCATGTTAATCATTGCCCGACGTTTTTATTTGGATTAGAATACCGCCCCTAACGCTGGTGTAGCTCAGTCGGTAGAGCAGCTGATTTGTAATCAGCCGGTCGGTGGTTCGAATCCTCTCACCAGCTCCATTTTAGGTATTAAAGCTCCTTATATTTAAGGGGCTTTTTTATTGCTCGACGATTCTACCGACTTTATTCCGCTGCCAAGATCAGGCTGGCGGCCAATACTATCAAGCGATTGCAGTGGGGTATCAGCATGCCTTGTTTGAATAATCAGATGATATTCGTAAATACTGTAAGTTGCTGATGAGCATTTTGACAAAGCCGTCAGATAAGCCAAAGCTATCCACTCGGTAGAGTCGTTAAAAAAGTACTTTCTTAGCGGTACAAGATGCACCTAAGGTCTGGACGATAGTAATTAGCAGGCCATCGTTTTCGACCTTAAAGGGCCGAGTTAATTGAATCTTAAAGGCTAATCTAGGACTTCATTATTTAAAGAAAATAAGGATTAAACTAGAGCTCATTATTATCTGAAACCCAAAAATAACACTTGCTATAAGCAATGCTTTTTTGCCATTTTTAATAATTCCATCAAAGGCAATTTTTAACCCAATGCCTGACATGGCGACAATAAGGGCGTAGTGGCTCATTGTGCTGACTAGCTCAACTTGTTCTTGTTTCAGTAAGCCAAAGGTTTGGATAACTGAGAAACCAAAAAAACCAACGACAAAGAGAGGAATTCTATAGGCGACTTTGAGGTCTTCATTCGTTTTCATGTTTACTCGAGAAAACATGAAGATCAGAATCAGGATTACTGGGGCAAGTAACAAAATTCTGACCATTTTAACGATGGTTGCCGCTTCCCCCGTTGCTTGACTTACTGAAAACCCGGCAGCTAAAACTTGCCCTACAGCTTGTAATGTGTTGCCGATCAATACACCTGCATTAAGCTCATATAAATTTAATAGGTAGTGGCTAATAAAAGGTAGGAGGAAAATGCCAAGGGTGCCTAAAAAATTCACAATGGCAATGGAGAGGCCAACTTGCTCTTCATTCGCACCGACTATATCCTTGGTCGCTGCAATTGCAGAACTGCCACAAATGCCATTCCCTAAACCAAGTAATAACGCACAGCGTTTATCAAACCCAAACCATTTTGCAAATATCAGCGATGAAAAAATAGTAACGCCCATCGTAAACACGATCATTAAAATGGTCGCATAGCCTAATTCACTTAGAATTGAAAAATTTAGCTGAACACCTAAAAGGGCAATAGCAATGGAGAGTAAATATTTCTCGCTATAGTTAATACCAGATTTGAATTGATCATTAATACGTAAACTGTTGCCAACAATAAGGCCAAGTATAATGGCTAAGGTAACAGCACCTACCGGAACATAGGCGGCTAACAATATTGCTAAGAAACCCATTCCGCAGCAAAGAGCAACGCCCGGTATAACATAAATAATTTTTTTCATGAGTCTTAATATCGTTGATTAGATTAAGTCATATTGACTAGGTGTTTTGTTGCAGTTAACCCATGCAAATAATCGTAACATGACGGTGCATTAAGCCAGTCTAATAGTTAAAACTTGGTCGAGGTCATCCGACAGGTCAGTGGTTTATTTATACAGCTAAACGTTTAAGGAAGTCTGTGCTTCGCTTGGGAACTAGATCAGGTTGTTCAACATGTGGAACATGCCCGCAGTTTTCTATCATAACGGCTTCAAATTCACCAAAAGCCGTACTTCTAACCGCATGCGCTTGAAGTGTTGGCATTCCAGCTCAGCTTGGTTTCTCCGATGTAAGAAACCATTTAAGCACACAAAAATTATTGGATTTATTGGAAACCGATGTTTTTATGTGGCACGGATATAGTGTGCTTTACCTTGAGGGGAAGTGGGTTAAAGCAACGCCTGCTTTTAATATCGAAATGTGTACACGGTCTGGTGTTAAGTCATTGGGGTTCAATGGCGTAGATGATCCATTTATGCACGAATTTAATGAACAAGATAAAAAGCATATGGACTATCTTACCGATTATGGTTTTTTTGCTGACTTACCACATGAGCGCATCATTACGTCATTAAAATCAAGCTACCCTAAGTTCTTTGTGCTTGTTGAAAATAATAAGTCTATAAAAGATAGCTTCTAGGGTGTCGGAAAATTAAATAGCGTACTTTTCAATTAAGGAAAGGTCGCTACTACTTTGATGCGTTTTTCTTGCAAAAAGTATGGGGCTACTAAGCAGCCCCATACGGTGTATTAATAAAGGCTTATATTGTTGTCGGTGTAAGGTATTTAGTCGTTGGTGGTGCGGTTAATAAAGTACCTAGTTTTTCTAAATCTCCGCGCTCTGAGCGCCAAGCCATATAACTTTTGTGGTCTTCGCGCGAGTCCCATTTTTCTAACACCACAATATTTAAAGGGTCATCATCATTACTAGTAACTACAATCTCTTGGCAACCTTTAAAAGCGCGTGTATCTGGTAATATAGCCTCGAATGTATTTAATAGTTTTTCACGGTTTTCTGTACTAACTTGTAAATTCAATATTACATTTATAGACATCATTATTTCCTCTTTTAGTTTTCATTATTTTTTGGTTTTAATAACCAAAAATTAAAATCGCCTAGTATCACCTATCATGGGAAAAGTGATTCTAGACTTGTAAAGTGGCCTAAATATCCAGTCGCTCAGGCGTGTTTATACCACTTTATAAATCAATTCAATATCGTATCCTTGGTGTGAGATATTGCTAACCATGCATTTCATTTTTATTGTCAGTCCAATTTTAAATTTTTCTTAATAAAGTCATTAAATAACTGTATTTTTAACTGCTTATATTGCTTCTCTTGATACACTAAATAAATGCCTGCAGACCCTAAGTCATAATTAGGCAGCAACTCAACCAAGCGTCCTTCTCGTAAATCTTCAGCCACTATAAAGTGAGACAAGACAGATGCGCCCGCACCTTGTAACAGTAAAGCTTTAACAGCGCCTGCATTGTTAGTTTTTATAATGGCACCGACCGACACGGTTTCTTGTTGCTTTTTTTGGGTAAATGTCCATTTAGTCGGGTTAGGCAATAAGGAAAAAATGACGCAGGCATGTTTTTCAAGGTCTTTGGGTGTAACTATTGGCCCGTATTGCTTCAAATAGCTAGGACTTGCGGCTAATACCAAGCGTGAATCAGCCACTTTTGTTGCGACAAGGTCAGAGTTTTGTAACCAGCCCACTCGAACACACACGTCTATATTTTCTTCGACCATGTCGATCACTTGGTCTTGTAGCATTAGTTCAATGTTTAATTTGGGGTATAAACGCATAAACTCGACAATTAACGGCGTAATATATTGAATCCCTAAGCTATTAGTTGTGGCAATTTTTAATGAGCCAACGGGTTGGTTTTGCAGCACACTGATTTCATTTTGCATGTACTGCGTCTCTTCTACGATTTTCTTGCAGCTTTGAAAGTAGATTCGCCCAACCTCAGTTAGGTTTAGTTGACGAGTTGTTCGATTTAACAACCTTGCACCAACTTGTTTTTCCAAGAGGGTGACGTGTCGACTAACCGCCGATTTTGCCATTTTCAACACTTTAGCGGCCTCAGTAAAACTGCCCAAGTCAACGACATGGTAGAAAATCATCATTCGATTGAGGTTTTCCATAAGATAATTGTTCTTAAAAAGAGAATAGTCTAGTATATTATCGCCTGCATTATTTCATTATATGAAATTAATGGTGTGGTAACAATTCAATTAACCCGGCACTCCTAGGGGAATGTTATGACATACAAAGTTAAGATTTCAGTAGGGGTTCTTTTGCTCTCCTTTAGCCATTTTGCATCTGCAATCAATGGCTATTTCGCGATTGCTTACGGTGCCAAAATGACGGGCATGGCCGGAGCCGCGATTGCCTTTCCTGAAGACACTTTAACAGGCGCTGTTAACCCTGCCGGCATGTCTCAAGTAGAAGGTTTAGATATTGGCGCTCGTTTTCTCTATTTACCCCGTGACGCCGAATTTGATTGCCGGGGTATCGGGGCTTGTGATGAGCTAGTACGGGATGATAGTCAGCGCGATTATTGGATTGTTCCGAACTTTGGCTGGAATAAACGATTAAATGGTAAAAGCACACTGGGTGTTACTGTTTATGGCAATGGTGGCATTAATACAGCGTATAGAAAACGCTTGTTTACAGAAACAGCTGAACGTGTTTTAGGGGCTCCAAACATAACGACAGACGGGCATCTAGGGGTGGATTTTGCGCAACTTATTATTGCTACCACCTACACGTATGAAATGTCTCCAAATAACTATATTGGGGTATCTCCTTTATTTGGTATTCAGAAATTTAGTGCGCAAGGTTTAGACTTCTTTCAAGGCGTATCGTCAGACGCAGGCAGTCTAACGAACAGAGGGGACGAGGTGTCCTACGGACTAGGTATTAAATTAGGGTGGTTTTATAAACCTAACGATACTTACCAGTTTGGCGCCTACTATGCACCAAAAATGCAAATGACTAAGATGAAAAAATATTCTGGTCTGCTTGCTAACAATGGTGAGTTTGATATTCCTTCAAATTACGGTGTGGGCTTGGCCATTAATTTTTCAAAACAACTGTCTATTGCTTTTGATGTGACACGCATTAACTACAAAGACATTGATGCGTTGTCAAACCCTGTGCCCACGGCTTCGGAGCTGAACCCTATGATCGGTTTCTCCGCAGATAGGCTACTCGGTGCAAAAAACAGCGTTGGGTTTGGTTGGAAAAGTATTACGGCGTATTCATTAGGTGTTCGTTACATTTTTGATGACAAAATAACGCTTCGGGCTGGTGCAAACGTGGGTGAAGAACAGATTCCTAGACGATCTGGGTTACTAAACCCCATTACCCCCGCCATGCCAGCTAAACATTTAACGGCTGGGTTTAGCTATAAAAACAGTGAGCATTCAGAATGGTCATTGGCTGTTATGCATGCCTTTCGTAATGAATTAACCGCCGAGAACACAGCATTTTTAGGGACGGATGTTAAGTTTGGCATTGCTGAGACGACCTTAGATATTAGCTACAGTTACAGTTACTAAAAGTCGTGTAACATACTACCTCGGTTTGGGTAAACCGATCACTCATAATAAGAAAAACTATAAACGATTATGTTAAAAAAATTATCAATCCTTTTGCTGGCGCTTGTTAGCCTTCCTGCTTTAGCTGATTCTTCTCATGCCTATGCAAATGCGGTTCTTGAAGCCCTTCAAAAAAAAGGCTTACTAAGCGAACATGATGTGGCGGACATTAAGCAACATGCTCAACAAGCCGAATTGCAAGCGAGTAAACCCTCCGTGGCTAAAAAAACCAGTGTTAAGTCGGCTGTTAATAATTTAGTCGTAGCGACTAAAAAAAATGTTAACAAGGCGAGTCCTAATATTAAATTTTGGGGGTTAGCGCAGCCACGCTACACCTTTGTCCCCTCTAAAAATGGCCGTCAAGGAACAAATAGTTTTACATTAAGACGGGCGCGTCTAGGTTTTACGGGTTTTGCAAGTGACAATGTGGCTTTTCGCTTCCAGTATGATGCATCTAACGAAGTGGTAGGCTTATCAAACGCGCAAAAACTACTGGATGCTTGGGTGAGTCTGAAGCACTTTGATGACAGCCTTGGTAGTATCACAGTGGGGCAGCAATTTGCACTCGGTTATACAAGGCGACCACATAAATCGGCTAGCGTGGAACGCAAATTTACCGAGGTGTTATCACCCGGGGCTGTCGGTCGAGCGCGTGGGTTAACAATTAGAAAAGGCAATATGGGGCTGCCTGAAACTAACTCAAAGGGGTATTTTGGTAACCGTGTACATTATGCGCTTGGCTTATTTAATAGCCCTGACTTATCGCTAAATAATGATAATAACGATTTGTTGTTTTCAGCCGCCTTTGCGCTCCGTCCAAACGGTATTTCCCCCAGTGATGATGAATATCAATTTAAAGACAGGCCGCTAGCGTACAGCGTTGGTGCTGCCTAAAGTACATCATTAGATTCTGTCACGTTGGATACAAAATTTCAGCCTAACGGGGTTGAGTTAGATAATGAGTGGCTTAGCGTATTTGCAGACGTTCAAGCGCACCATTGGTGGCTATGGGCGTCATGGGCAGAATTTAAATCTGATGCCACAGGTGGTTTAGCAGTTAATACACAAGGTGATAATACAAATGCGCTGAGTTCTAGTGCTTTAACTTTAGGCCTTAGCCGTGCCTATTTGCTGAACTCTGAAGACATGGGCTGGGCATGGGCATTACAGTATCAGCATGTCGATAATGAGCACCCCTCTAGAACAGCTTTCTTTAGACCGTTAACAGGGAAATCGACTGATGAAATAGCTCGCGGTATGAACCAAGGTAGTGTTTACCAAGCTATATTCACTTGGCAGTTTGATGAAAACTTAAGGCTTATTAATGAGCTGGCGTACTATGACCCCACAGACGGTAAATTTAATTATCCATCGTTTATTAGTCAATTACAGCTTTCCTTCTAATTCAATAAAACGTGTAGCCTATGAAACAAGAACACTTTATTCAAGCAGCTAACCGACGCCTTCGTGTGCAACAAATAGGTCATATACAGGCTAACGCACCTACATTAGTTTTTTTGCATGGTGGTATAGACTCTATTGAAATGTGGCGTGATTTCCCCGAACAAGTGCATGAAGCTACTGGTTTATGCGTTATTGTTTATGAACGCTGGGGGCACGGGCAGTCTGAGCCGCTAACTGAGTTTCGAGAGTATGACACGCGTGCAGAGGAGGCGGGTGAGCCGTTGCTTGATCTTTTTAAGCACTTTGGCTTAACTGACGTCATTCTAGTGGGGCATAGTTATGGCGGTGTTATATCTCTTGTTGCAGCAAGCCTGCACAAAGAGGTTGTATGTGCTGTCGTATCGATTGTTCCGCAAATGCTTATTCATGATCAATGTTTAGCCGGTGCACAAGAAGCTAAGGAAGCGTTTGAAAATGGCGACCTTCGAAAAAAGCTCTTTAAATTCCATGGCGAAGGGCTCGATATTTTGTTCTATGATTGGATAAATAGAGTGAATAGTGAGGCTTACCAAGCTGAGGATTGCACGCAGTATTTGCAACAAATAAGCTGTCCGGTCTTACAGATTTTTGGCAAAGAGGATGGTTTTGGGTATTTGCCAAACCTTGATCTGTCAAAAAAACATATACCCAGCCAGCTATCAGTCAAGGTTGTGCCCGATGCAGGGCATTATGTTCACTTAGATGCTAAAGAAACCGTCATTAATGAGGTAAAAGAGTTTTTCCTAACGCTGTAATGCCAAAGTGAGTGTGGTGCGCCTTAGCGCTTTATATTAAAAAGCTAGGGATGTTTTTTTATCTATAAGAGTAACAAGGTTTATCCCTAGTTCTGCGGGGCAATTATCAGCGTCTGTCTATTCCCAACTGTACTTGAGTTGCGAAAACGCTCATCGCTACTAGCAAAAGGCAGATCGGTTTGTTGTGTTGTCTGACCTGTCGAGTGGGGAATAGTCCTGCTTTATCCGATCGTTTTTCTTCTAGCGTATAGCATTGAACAGCACTAGCCTAATGCAGGTTTCAAGCTGGCGGTTGATCGCCTGCATTATGACTAGCGGTTCAATATTTCTGCTTTAGCGAGCTAAAAAATCTAATGTTAATGAGTTGAATTTTTCTGCATGTTCCCACTGCGCCCAATGGCCGCACTTGCTAAGGATGTGCAAGTCTGCATTAGGAATACCCCATAAAAATTTAAGTCCATGATCAAGAGGGCAGAATCGGTCATCACGACCCCAAATGATAAATGTTTCAGCTGCTATTTTGCCGAGGTTGGGTGTAAAGTCACTGACAATAATATTAGAACTGGCAAAGCTTTTCATAAAGTTTTCAAGGTGTTCAGGCTTTCTCATCATATTCTCAAAGCGGCCTTCAATTAGTTCGTCGCTCATTAATGAAGGATCGTAAACAAAAACTTCAATCATTCGTTTTAACGCTTCAAGGGATGGGTTTTGGTATAAAGCGACCAATAATTTAATACCCTCTAATGGCATTGGTGAGAACATGCTTTGGCCACCACCACCAGCACCCATCAATACCATTTTGTCTAGGCGCTCTGGAAACTCAAGAGAAAAGCTAAGTGCGCTGGCACCGCCCATTGAGTTGCCAATTAAGTGTGCTTTTTCAATACCTAACTCATCCATCAGGCCTTTAATAGCACGTGCGTTTAGTACATCGCGTGCTAGGTCTGTAATAACAGCGTCAGATTTATTAAAACCAGGGCAATCTAATAAAATAGTGCGATACTTTTCTGCAAAAGCATCAATATTTCGAGAAAAGTTACTCCAGCCTGCTGCACCAGGTCCACCACCGTGAAGCATGATGACGGTTTCGTCTCCATTGCCTGCTTCGTTATAGTGTAGGTTCATGTCGAGATTTTTAATGTGGATGTTTTTGCTGGTGTTTTGTTCTGTAAGAGTCGTCATGTATTTGCCTATAGTTTTTATTATGTTTGATTAAAGAAGGTCTTAACGTGTAAAGAGTTAACTCAATGCAATTCTTGTTGTTACATTCAATTAGATTTTACTGATGTAAGTAAGTGGTGACTAGAAAAAGTTGATAGGTTTGGTTGCCTATATGGTTTTATGGTAATAAAAAAGTGGCCCGAAGAGTATCTAAGTGCATTAAGTGGGGCTTGAAAACAAGGTATTTAGGTAAAAGTTTGTGCTATCTGCTTAATCCAATTGCAAAAAACCACTAAATTAGCGAAAATACACGGTTCATTTGGCGTGCTGCCTCTCATTTTCTTCTCGTTGTCGAATAGATGCTTGAAGAACTAGCCTTGGAAAGAATTATGAAAAAAACGATGTATGAAAAAATTTGGGAAAGCCACTTTGTTCACCAAGAACCAGGTCAGGCTCCTTTGTTATATGTAGACAGGCACTTAATGCACGAGGTTACTAGCCCTCAAGCATTTGAAGGCCTTCGCATGGCAAATAGGCCAGTGCGTAACCCACATAGCATTTTGGCGACAATGGATCATTGTGTGCCGACTAAAGATCGTGATCTTCCTATTGCTGACCCAATTGCTAAAAAGCAAATTGAAACGATGGCAGAGAACTGTGAAGAAAATGGCCTAAATTTGTACGATATGGAAAGCCCAGATAATGGTGTGATTCATGTTGTTGTGCCAGAGCATGGTTTTGTTCATCCTGGAATGGTCGTAGTGTGTGGTGATAGCCATACAGCAACGCATGGTGCGTTTGGCGCATTGGCGTTTGGTATTGGCACATCAGAAGTAGAACATGTGATGGCGACGCAAACCTTGCCACAGCAAAAATCTAAAACCATGTTGGTTCAAGTGGACGGTAAGTTGTCTAAACACTGTACTGCAAAAGATATTGCCTTAGCGATTATTGGCGTAACAGGCACAGCGGGTGGTACCGGTTACGTCATAGAATATGCCGGTGAAGCGATTGAAGCGCTAACGATGGAAGGCCGTATGACTGTTTGTAATATGGCTATTGAAGCAGGCGCCCGTGCAGGCATGGTGGCGCCGGATCAAAAAACATTTGATTTCTTAGAAGGTAAAGAGTTTGCACCTAAGGGAGAGCAGTGGGAGCAAGCATTAACGTATTGGAAATCACTGGTAACTGATGAAGGTGCAGAATATGACAAAGTTATCACCCTTAATGCATCAGATATCTCTCCTCAAGTTACTTGGGGTACATCGCCTGAACAAGTTATTGGCGTAAACGGTGCAGTACCGACGCCTGAAAGCTTTGATGATAAGGGCAAGCGTTTAGCCTGCGAAAGTGCACTTAAATATATGGGATTGGCAGCAGAAACCAAAATGACCGATATCAACATTGATTACGTGTTTATTGGTTCATGTACTAATGGCCGTATCGAAGATTTTCGTGATGCCGCTGAAATGGCAAAAGGCACAACCGTGGCAGAGGGCGTAACAGCGATAGCCGTGCCAGGGTCTTTCCACGTGAAAGTACAAGCTGAAAAAGAAGGCATTGATAAAATATTTAAAGAGGCAGGTTGGGAATGGCGCGAGCCAGGCTGTTCAATGTGTTTGGCTATGAATGGCGATGAGCTTAAAGACGGCCAACGTTGTGCGTCAACATCAAATCGTAACTTTGAAGGGCGTCAAGGCAAAGGTGGACGTACTCACCTTGTGTCACCCGCAATGGCAGCGGCCGCAGCGGCCGCCGGTCACTTTGTCGATATCAGTAAATTAGGTTAAGGCTATGGAAAAATATACAAAACACGAAAGCGTTGCGGCATTAATGAACCGTAATAATGTTGATACCGATCAAATTATTCCAAAGCAGTTTCTAAAAAAAGTAGAGCGTAGCGGATTTGGCGTACATCTATTTCATGATTGGCGTTATTTGAATGATGGTGTAACACCTAACCCAGAATTTGAGCTCAATAAGCCTGAGTTTGAAGGGGCAAAGATACTAGTAACAGGCGATAACTTTGGTTGTGGTTCGTCACGTGAACATGCGCCATGGGCGATTGCAGATTATGGTTTTAATACCATTATCTCAACAAGCTATGCTGATATTTTTTACAATAACTGTTTTAAAAACGGCATCTTAGCGATTGTTGTGCAGCCTGATCAATTGGATGCGTTAATGGCAGAAATTAGCGCAAACGAAGGGGTTAGTTTTACTGTAGATTTAGAAAATCAAACCGTTACAACACCGGGTGGCAATGGGTTCTCGTTTGAGATTGATCCGTTTCGTAAAGAAAACATGTTAAGTGGCTTGGATGATATTGGGCTAACACTTAAGCATGTAGATAAAATCAGCGCCTTTGAAGAACAGCATAAGCAGCGTCTTCCTTGGCTTTGGGCGTAAAAGCTAATAAGCGGTTAAGTTAAGCGGAAAAATGAGCTCTCGGTATATTCAAATTATGGACACCACCTTGCGTGATGGTGAGCAAACGCAGGGGGTGTCCTTTTCGCCTGCTGAAAAAGTAAGCATTGCGAAGGCGTTATTAGAGTCGCTGCGGGTAGACCGCATCGAAGTTGCGTCTGCTGGTGTGTCCGAGGGCGAGCAAGAAGCAGTTCGTAATATTAATGAGTGGGCGCAAGCTGAAGGCTTTGATGGAAAAGTAGAAGTCTTGGGTTTTGCCGACCATAAGCGTAGTGTCGATTGGATTGTTAATGCCAATGGTAAGGTGATCAACCTTCTTACGAAGGGTAGCGAAAAGCATTGCCGAGAACAGTTAGGTAAAACCTTAGACGAGCACGTTGAACAAGTGCTTAATACGGTTAATTATGCCTTGCAGCAAGGCTTAAAAGTTAATGTGTACCTAGAAGACTGGTCAAACGGCTATGCAGACAGTCCGGAGTATGTGTTTGCATTTATGGAGGCCATAAAAGATGCAGGTATTGATCACTTTATGTTGCCTGACACGCTAGGTGTTATGTCACCTGATGAGGTGCGAACAGCGTTAACAGATATGTGTACACGATTTCCTGACGTGCAATTCGATTTTCACCCGCACAATGATTACGGCCTAGGCACAGCTAATATTATGGCCGCTGTAGAAGCAGGTGTAAGCGCCATACATTGCACAGTAAATTGCTTGGGTGAACGTGCAGGCAATGCATCTGTGTCAGAAGTTTCCGTTGTTTTGCGCGATAAAATGGGCATGGAGTTGTCCATCGATGAAAGTAACATCGTGCGTTTAAGCAATATGGTTGAAAACTTTTCAGGCAAGTGGGTAGCGGCTAATGCGCCTATTATTGGTGATGATGTGTTTACACAAACCGCCGGTATTCATGCTGATGGCGATAAGAAAGGCGGTTTGTATGAAAGCAAGCTAAGCCCTGAGCGCTTTTCTAGAATACGCAGCTATGCCTTAGGTAAAATGAGCGGTAAAGCATCACTCAGTAAGAACCTTGAGCGTTTGGGTATTGAGCTGTCGGAAGAAAACCAAAAGAAAGTGCTTGAACGTATTGTTCGTTTGGGGGATTCAAAACAGACGATCACCACTGAAGACCTTCCGTTTATTATTGCCGATGTATTAGAGAGTGAAAGCTACAAGCATATCCGTTTGCTCGACTGTTCTATCACCAGTCGTTTAGATCAATCGTCTATTGCCGATATCGCTGTGAATATAAAAGGTGCTGAATATCAATCAAGTGGCACAGGCAATGGTGGTTTTGATGCTTTTATTGATGCCATTAATAAGCTATTGGTTGAATACGATGCGGTATTGCCCGAGCTAGAAGATTACGAAGTAAGAATACCTAAGGGCGGGCATACTAACGCACTAACAGAGTGTGTTATTACGTGGGCGAATGAACGAAAAATGCGTAAAACAAGGGGTGTACATTCTAACCAAGTGTTTGCCTCGATTCTTGCGGCGCTTCGAATGATTAATATTCAGTTGCACGAAAAATCGTAAACGATTAATAATCGAGCAATAAAAAAGGCTTACATCTGTAAGCCTTTTTTATTGGGTGTTAAATAAGATTTAAACCGTTGGCATAGCCTTGAGTTTTTCAACCACTTTGTCACCGAATGCATCTGTGCTAATCATCTTAACGCCACTACCTGGCTTAGATAAGTCTGCCGTTGAGAAACCATCAGCAAAAACGCCTTGCATAGCAGCCCAAACATTTTTCGCTTCTTCTACCATGCCAAAGCTATATTCAAGCATCATAGCAACAGAGCCAATCATAGAATACGGGTTGGCAATGTTTTTACCAGCAATATCCGGCGCAGAACCATGAGAAGGTTCGTAGTAAGCTTTCTCGTCTCCTAGGCAAGCAGAAGGCATTAGGCCTAATGAACCAAGAATACCACCACCTTGATCACTTAAAATGTCGCCAAACATGTTTTCCATTACCATCACATCAAACTGCGTTGGGTTTAAGCAAAGCAAAGTTGCGGCAGCATCAACTAAAATATTGATGACCTTAACATCTGGATATTCTGTAGCAACTTCTTCCATCACCTCATTCCATAAAACGGATGATTTAAGAACATTACTTTTATGTATATTGTGAAGTACTTTTTTACGACCACTGGCTAATTTGAATGCGTGGTGCATAATTTGGCGAATTTGGTTTTCGTCGTACTCCAACGTTTCTTTAACATAACGTAAACCGTCATCATTAACGCCAACTTCCTTGTTACCAAAATATAAGCCGCCGACCAGTTCGCGAACCATGATGAGGTCAATGCCATCACCAATAATTTCAGGTTTTAGCGGAGAAAAGTGAGCCAAACTTTGTGGAAGAGAAACGGGGCGGTAATTTGCGTAAGTTTTGTAGCGACGACGCATAGGTAACAACGCACCACGTTCAGGTTGTTTGTCGATAGGGATTTTTTTTGATTCTTCGTGGCTTAAACCGATAGGGCCTTTAATAATGGCATCGGCTTGATCGCAAATGTCTTTGGTTTCTTGTGGGAAAGCATCACCTTTTTCAAAATATCCACAAGCACCAAATAAAGCGGGCATTAATTCAAATGTTACATCATTGCGTTCTTCAACGAGTTTTAAAACCTTAACGGCTTCTTGCATAATTTCTGGGCCAATACCGTCACCCGCCATAATGGCAATTTTGTAATTTTTCATGAGTTTACCTGTCGATTTAATAAATATAAGAGAGGGATTTTACGCGACTAGAGGCGTGTGTGCCATTATCACTTAGATTGTTTTTCAGTCTGTAGGCGCTTAACGTATAATAACGGCCTGTATAGAACTTCAAAGAGATGACCTTATGGCTTTAAATTGTGGAATTGTTGGCTTACCAAATGTTGGTAAATCAACACTTTTTAATGCGTTGACGAAAGCAACCATTGCAGCAGAAAACTATCCATTTTGCACGATTGAGCCAAACACGGGTATCGTGCCTGTGCCTGATTTGCGCTTGGATAAACTGGCAAAAATCGTCAAGCCAGAGCGCGTAATACCGACAACATTCGAGTTTGTGGATATTGCTGGGCTAGTGGCAGGTGCCTCTAAAGGGGAAGGTTTGGGGAATCAGTTTTTAGCCAATATTCGTGAATCAGATGCTATAGCACATGTAGTGCGTTGTTTTGAAGACGATGACGTGATTCATGTGGCAGGAAAAATTGATCCTTTAGCCGATATTGAAGTGATTCAAACTGAATTAGCCTTAGCAGATATGGCATCGTTAGACAAAGCGTTGACCAAAGCAACCAAGGCATCGAAGTCTGGCAACAAAGATGAATTAAAACGTAAGGCCTTAATTGAGCAAGCGCTGGCGCATTTGGATTCAGATATTACTTTAAGAACATTAGGCTTAAGTGAAGACGAGTTAAAGTCATTTTCAGACCTGCAATTGCTGACATTAAAACCCATGCTATATATAGCCAACGTTCAAGAAGATGGGTTTGTGAATAATCCACATTTGGATGCTGTGACAGCATTAGCGCAAAAACAAGGCGCCGAAATTGTTGCCGTTTGTGCAGCCATGGAAGCTGAAATTATTCAGTTAGATGAAGATGAGCGTGCAGAATTTTTAGAAGAGATGGGTCTAGAAGAGCCTGGGCTTAACCGAGTGATCAGAGCGGGTTATCACTTGCTGGGCTTGCAAACATACTTCACTGCCGGAGTAAAAGAAGTAAGAGCATGGACCATTAAACAAGGTGCAACTGCGCCACAAGCTGCGGGTGTTATTCATACCGATTTTGAAAAAGGCTTTATCCGTGCAGAAATTACCGCCTACGAAGATTTTGTTCAATACAATGGCGAGCAGGGCGCAAAAGAGGCGGGTAAATTGGGTGTTCAAGGTAAAGATTACATTATGCAAGACGGAGATGTAACGCACTTTAGGTTTAATGTGTAAAACTTCGCAGGTATCTGCCTGTTTGGCTTGACAAAATAAGCCGAAACTACGAAAATTCACAGCCTTCAAAGTATGGTCATGTAGCTCAGCTGGTTAGAGCACGGCATTCATAATGCCGGGGTCGGTGGTTCAAGTCCAC
>NZ_JAHRVT010000032.1:0-12743 GCF_019090545.1 Cycloclasticus sp.
AGATGGCCGAGCGGCTGAAGGCGCTCCCCTGCTAAGGGAGTATGGGTTTTATAGCCCATCGAGGGTTCGAATCCCTCTCTCTCCGCCATTTGTGAGATCAATCAATAAAGTTCAATTTATTGGTTTCTCTTAGTTAATACATCATTGTTGGTGTGAATTCCCGTTCAAATCGACTTAATTAGCTTTGTTCATCAAAGCAAAATAGCCTAGTAGTTAGCGTACAGTGCAGATCGCTTGTGAAGCAATGAGCTGACTTTCTCTATGTGACTACTCAAAAGCAGCAACATTATTCTTCATTCACGAGATACTTCACCAGGCTTTGGTACATCGCCCTTATTAACGTGTTGTTCGGCAGAAATTTCACTAGCCCATTGATGATCAGCGGCGCGGGAATCTATACTACTTTGTTTGTTGTTTTCTAAAGGCGTTAATGAGAGCCTAGTTAGTAAAGGAAAGTGGTCAGAACCAATAGAAGGTAAGCACTGAATGGCCCGTAAAGTGAAATGTTTACTATGAAATAAATGGTCTAAAGGCCAACGCATAAAGGGGTAATCCACATGGAATGTGTTGAGCACGCCTCGTCCAACTCGCGGGTCTAATAAGCCGCTAATTTTTCGGAAAAGTCGGGTTGTTGCAGACCAGGCAACGTCATTAAGGTCGCCAGCTACGATGACAGGCTGGTCACTTTCGGCCACACTTCTAGCTACAATAACTAGTTCAGCATCCCGTTCTGATGACTCAGGGTTTTCCGTTGGACTTGGAGGAGCGGGGTGAAGAAAATGCGCGCGAATTTTGTCACCCGTGCGTAGTTCTAGCGTTGCATGTATCGATGGAATACCTTCTTCAACTAAATAGCATATTTCTGTTTCTGCTAACGCTAAGCGTGAAAAAACGTGCATGCCATAAAGGTTGTCGAGAGGGCACTTAACACTATAAGGCATTTGCGTTGCCAACACTTGAAGCTTTTCTTCCCACCACTGATCTGACTCTAGCGTAACAAGGACATCAGGTTGATGTTTGTTGACCAACGCTATTAACGCATCAGCATTATGGTTTGATTTAAGTACATTAGAGGTCAGAACACTCAGTTGATTATCTGGACTATCATCAGTTGAAGTAAGGACCTCCTTAGGCCAAAAAAGGGTGTAGGGTAATATCCAGCATAATTGCCAGATTAAACAGATAAGCGTTATGCTTATTAAGCATTGAGTGATCAGCAATTGGCTGTCAAGAAAAAGAAAATGTGCTGCTAAAAGGATAATCGCCAACGTGGCAAACTGTAAGCGAGGAAAATCCATCGCTCTAATTAACCAATGTGAAATTTTTAATAAAGGCAGGAAAGTCACCAAAAAAATAAAAACTGTGGAGATTAAGAGTACGGATAACATTCTTCGACTACCTTTGTATGGTTAATAAAATCGTACGTATTTAGGCTCGAAATGGCCAATTTATCGTGGATAAGAATGCCATAAAAATTTATAAAGTGCAGCGTCAGTTGTTACTGGAGATAAGCTTTTGTGCCCAATTCTTATTTGGTAGCGCCATATGAAATAAAATTAGAAGCTTTAAGTCTAATTAAGGTGTGTCGTATATCTGCCTACAGCTTATTAGCTGAAGGCTGTTCCATCAAGTTTAGCAGCACAAGATCTTACCGTTTAAGTAAGCGATTTCGTTTGTGTTGCTGGTGCTGTAAAAATCAGCATGGTTTTTTATGACAGTTATAAAAAAAGGCGCCTTTAAAAACGCCTTTTAATATTTTTAACTGCCAAAAATTGATACTTATCGGTCTTTTAGCTGGTCTCTTTGCCCATTAGGCGAGGTAGTTCACTAAACACTTCATGGTTAACTAATGCTTGCAAGGCTGGGTCATCGTGAATACTCTCCAAGTAACTTTCTCGCCTATTAAGTGCTTCGATTAGAAAGTGAAGTGCTTCATCAAATTGCCTCATAGCGGTATATGCGCAGGCCAATTGATAAAATGCACGACTATTTTCAGGGTCTATTTTAAGTGCTTGGTGACATAAATTAGCCGCCCATTGAGGTTCGTTCAATTCAAGTACTGCATTGGCTTTATAGGTTATTGCCTCGCAATCATCTCGGCGTATTTTAAGAATTTCGTCATAAATGGTTATTTTGTTGGAAGGGGAGTCATCTTGTTGTGCCTGTAGCCAAAGTGATTGGAGTTCTTGTGTTAATTCGATTTCTTCACGGTTTTCATCAATATGTTGCGTTTTTTGCTGTAATTGCTCTTCAATCATTTCTAATCGAGCCTCATATTCATGAATCAGCTTTGATATTTCCTCATCGGCGAGAGAATGTACGCGTTCTTTGATGTCCCTTATTGAGGTCCAGCCGACCAATACTAAAACGGATGTTGCTGCAGCTATCAAATAAAAGAAGTAGGTAACGGTGTCGGTTGCATAAGCCACGGCACGGTCAACGGAGTTATGCTCACGATCTAAAATTTGTTGCAGTAATTCTTGTTTTGATTTGGCTTGATCGATACGCAATTGTTTAATTTCATCTAATACATAGCGTTCAACAAATGGGGAGTAGAGCGGTTTCTCTAAATTATCAATTTTTTCCGGTATAGGGTCATCGACAGTGGTGGCGGCCGCTAATAATATAGGAAACAAGCAACTTAATAGAATCAGATTTTTTATGATGCGAGACATATGGCCCTTCCGTGATCATGAACTTCTACCAGTGCGGCATGTAAGCTTTTCACTGTATTGTCATGGTCTGCTTCGTTGACAATAAATTGCATATCTACTTGGCGCATTGACTGGTGGACAGCCAAAACACTAATATTTTCGTTGGCCACTGCCTGCACCATTTTTGCTAATATCCCTGGAATTTGCATATCGCTGCCTATAGCAGAAACAATGGCTACTTTTTTATGATTTACATCGGCTTCTGGAAAACGTTCTTTAATTAAGTAAAGAATACGTTTTACGGTTTTTAAGTTTGTTGATAAGAAATGGGTAATAGCATTGGCATTGGTGTCCTTAGAGACGATATGTGCATTAAATCGTTTGATAATAGAGACTAATTCGCTATCGTAATTTGATAGATTTCCGGCCATATCTTGATCAAACACCTCAAGCGCATAGATTCCTTTACAACCAGCAATGATTTCAACGCAAGGCGACTCACTAACATAATCGCCAGTAATTAAGGTGCCCGTATGTACTGGCTCAAACGTATTTTTTATACGAAGTGGAATGTCATTTTGTCGTAAGCCTTTGGCTGCTTTTGGGTGAATGGCCTCCATTCCTAGGTTAGCCAGTTGGTCCGCCACGTCATAATTAGTACGGCCGATAGGAACAGCATTTTCTTCACCAACTAATCGAGGGTCAGCGCTGCTTAAGTGAAACTCCTTATGGATAATGGCTTCGCTAGCCCCAGTTAACACAGCTAAACGGCTGAAGGTCATCTCGCTATAGCCTCTATCAAAAGATGACATGAGGCCAGAATCACTGTGTGCGTAGCCGGTCACAATGGGGAGTTGTTTTTCAAGGTTGATGTGTTGGAAGCTTAAACGAATACGTTCGTCTAAAGAGATATGGTGGTCAGCTCGCCACCCGGTTAAATCAACAAAGCAAGCATCAACACCATCCCGGTTAAGTAGCTCGGCGGTGTTCCAAGCGCTATGTGCTTCGCCAATGCTGGCTAACATTTCTCGAACGGTTGCTAAATGCGCATCTAAGGCAAAATGGCCATGTTGGCATAGGCTTTGTAGGTCAGCTAAGCATTTTTTTGCGTCGTCCATCCGTTCGGCCAAGAAAGTGTTAGCCTTATCTAGCAAGGTCGTTTGGCCAAATAGTTCTAGATTAATAGCTTGTAATTGTTGGTGCAATTCGTTACATTTAGTCAGCCAGCTGTCATCTTCTATGCCGTTGGCAAATAGGCCGTAGATGCCCGGTTGGCCACTTTTTTTATGTTCCAGTAAGGCATCAGTAACACCGCCATATGCTGACACTACAAATATTCGTCGGTAAACGCCGTCTAGGTTTTGATTAAGAATGATGTTATCTCGAACGGACACATAATCGCTCATTGATGTGCCGCCGATCTTTTCTACAGTATGCATTTTATCCTCTATGTATTATGTTTAAAGCGCTGAGTTTCAGTGCAAGATGGGCACAATGGTGAGCTCAGTATAGTTATTAGTCTGGTTAATAGACTTTTAAGGTCACACATAAATAGTTCCCCGTATGCTCAGCTATGTATGGTTTAGTTATTGTTCAGAACGCTACTTTTTTCATGATTAATGGGTTTCTTCATGGTTACGCTCCTTTCCTTCGCAGTATCTAATTTGTAATTTGATGTGTTAGCTGGCCTATTGGCTTTTGATGTTTGCCTGTTTCCATAATGGTTAAAATGAACGAGAAGATGTTAATGGTTTGATGTTAGAACGTGCACAAAGATACTCAGGCCGAGGCGGTTGCTCGCAAAATGGCTTGGCAACTTTGTTGCTTAATGCGTTATATACAAAAAACACATTGGCTCTAGGGTGAGGGGTAATATTACCGTTTGAGCCGTGTAGCGTATTACAGTCAAATACAATAACGCTGCCAGGTTTACTGGTCACTGTGGTAATGCCCTGTTTTTCTACCAACATGCTCAGGTGCTCGTTAGAAGGTACGCCATATTCTTGTTTTTTTAGTGAGGCTAGATGATGTTGCCGAGGCGTCTTACCTTCGCAGGCAATAAACTTCTTGTGCGAACCAGGTATCAGCATCAAGGGTCCGTTATGTGTATGGTTTTCTGTCAGCGTGACCGACATACTCAAGGCGCGCATATTAGGCATACCGTCTTCGACATGCCAAGTTTCAAAATCAGAATGCCAGAAAAACTCTTTACCGATAAAGCCGGGTTTGTAATTAAGGCGTGATTGATGAATATATACTTGGTCGTTCAAAATGTACCTTGCGAGACCTGCTAAACGTTCATCCATCATTAGCTTTTTAAAGACCGTACTGTTTTCATGTAAACTAAATATTGAGCGAACTTCGTGATGCCCCGGCTCTGTATATGCTTTTTCAGATTGTTCGTCGTTGCTAGCTTTAGACCGGAGTCGAGCGGACTCATCTTGAAGGGCTTCGATTTCAGCACTTGAAAAGATATTGTCGAGCACAATAAACCCTTGTTGCTCGAACTGCTCAATTTGTGAAGGGTCGATAGGCGGTGTGCTGTTTTGGGGAGCATAAATTACTGGATCCTGCCGATCCGTTATGCTGCTTAGCCCTTTGCGTGATGGGTAAGTATCTTCAACAGCGTGGCTTTGATCAATAGAGTGCCTACTTGCTGTGTTATTCATCAGTGCTATTGTCCTCAATGCCTTGGTCGTTTAATTCATAAGCACCTTCTGCGTTATGCACTTCCTTACCATTAAGTGGCGGGTTGAATACACAAGCCAAAGTCATTTCTTTTGAAGCACGAAGGATGTGTTTATCATGCTTGTCCAAAACGTAAATAGTGCCGGGTTTGATTGGGTGCTTTTTATTGTCGGCTAAGGTTTCAACTTCGCCCTCGCCGGTAATGCAATACACCGATTCCAAGTGATTTTGATAGTGCATTTGAAAATCAGCGCCTTGGTAAATAGTCGTGATGTGAAAGGAGAACCCCATGTTGTCTTCCTTAAGAAGCAATCGGGTGCTTTCCCAGTTTCCATCGGGGGAAATAATTCTTCGGTTACTTTGATTGGCGTCAGATAAATTACGTACGATCATTAGATTATCCTTTGGTTAAGCTCTTTTTACGATGATTGATAAAAATAAGTGATTCAGTAAGCAGGGCTTTATTGCCCCGCTTTTACTGTGTTTTTATCGTTTAAATGGACGTTTAAACGTCACTAGGCCAGCAGTGAAAGCGGTTAAACCTTAACTGGCTTCGAAATACAGATTCTTTTCTGGAATATCTTGTTTTTCACATACTTCTCGAATAGCTTCTTCAATAATATCAATACCTTTTTTAAGGTTCTCATCAGAGATAACTAACGGGCACAAAAACTTGACGACTTGATCATCTGCACCACTGGTTTCAATGATGAGCCCTTTTTGGAAGGCGTGATGTGTAATTTTCCCAGCAATGTCACCATTAACACAGTTAATGCCTTGAAACATGCCGCGACCTTTGGCGGTAAACTGACCTTCACCATATTGGCTGACGATGTTTTCAAGTCGCTCGGAAACATACTGGCCTTTGCGTTTAATCTCTTGCGAAAATTGATCATTTGTCCAATAGTGGTCAATGGCTGCTTTAGCGGTTACAAAAGCAAGGTTATTGCCTCTGAAAGTACCGTTGTGTTCACCGGGTTTCCAGACATCAAATTCGGCTTTTATCAGCGCTACTGCAAATGGCAAACCATAACCACCAAGCGATTTGGATAAGGTGATAATGTCAGGTTCGATACCGGCTTCTTCAAAACTAAAATAGTCGCCTGTTCGGCCGCAACCGGCTTGTATATCATCAACGATTAACAGGATGTTGTGTTTACGGCAGACAGTCTGAAGGTTTTGCAGCCATTTAATACTGGCAGCGTTAATACCACCTTCACCTTGGACAGTTTCAACAATTACCGCAGCAGGGGAGTTAATGCCACTGCTTGAATCGGACAGCACTTTATCAAGGTATTCTGTTGTATCGATGTTATCACCTAAGTAGCCGTCATATGGCATACGGTGGGTACCGACTAAGCTAACGCCAGCCGCATCTCTATGATGTGAGTTGCCTGTTGCCGCTAGTGAGCCCAAGCTGACACCATGAAATCCATTGGTAAAAGTCACAATATTTTGTTGGCCAGTTACATTACGTGCAATTTTCATTGCTGCTTCAACAGCATTGGTACCGGTAGGGCCGGTAAATTGCACCATGTATTCCATATTTCTTGGTTTTAAAATATGGTCATTAAATGCTTGTAGGAACTCACCTTTAGCTTTGGTATGCAAATCTAAGCCATGGGTAATACCATTGCTTTTAATATATTTAAGCAGCGCGTGTTTGAATATAGAGTTGTTATGACCATAGTTAAGGGTCCCAGCTCCAGCGAGAAAGTCTAAATATTGGCGACCTTCTTCGTCCCACATAAACTCTCCTTTAGCGCGATTAAAAACGCGCGGGAAAGAGCGTGCATAGCTTTGTACTTCAGATTCTATTTCATCAAAAATTTTCATAGTAATTTGTTTGTTTGGTTAAGGTTAAAAGGACCGATTCGGACTAAATTCTCAGAATCATGTTGGCCGTCAAAGTGCGTTTGCTTGTCCATCCATGGGGCATGCTGCAACTGTGTCTCTAGACTTTTTGATAAGGCCTTAAAGAGATGCCAAGAGGGCTTGTTATCTTCGGTGATAGTTGTCTCTATGTAATGCACATCCTGACAAAAAGGGCGGTTTAAGATGTGTAGCAACATCTGTGAAGCAAGCCCCCGCCCACGGGCCTGTTCATTAACAGCAACCTGCCAGATAAACAAAGTGTTTGGGCTTTTAGGCAGTAGGTAGCCTGAAATGAAACCGACTATTTCATCGTTCATTTCTGCTGCGACAGAGGTGCTTGCGAAATGCTCACATTGAAGCAGATTACAGTAGCTAGAGTTGGTATCGAGGGGAGGGCAATTTTCGATCAATCGATAAACGGCCATGCCGTCTTCAAGGGTCGGTTCCCTCAAATAAATAGGTTTGGAATATGACAAATTTTTTTATTACGCTATATATTTAGTTAGTGTGCTAATTAATAAAATTTAAAAATAAAGGCAAATTTAGTTTTTTTTGGCTATAAATCCTTGTAAATTTAATATTTTATTTAATTAATCATTAGTACACTAAACATTGTAGCATGAGATCGTAGTTGATTTCCACCTGACCGCCTATGCATCAAATTAAGAATGGGCTAGGAGCTTGATAATTAAGTAGAATATTTTGACGCTAAGGTTTTAGAGAATGGAGATCCTGATCAGAAGGGCTTAAATTATTCATTCAAATTAACTGCTAATGGGCGAGCTGAAAACATGGGTGTTAACCAGTTGAAGGGAAAAACAATACGCAGGTCAGTATGTAGATGGTTTGGGTTAGGCGTTTATCTAGTGGTTTGGTTTTTTTACCATTAAAAATTATCGAAGATATAATGGACTTGAGTATTAATTAATCGAGAGGAGCCCAGTTGAATAACAGTCAAGAAGTATTGATGGCATTAAGGCGTGTAATTAGGGCAACTGACCTGCACTCTAAACACTTAGCGAAAACGACCGGCTTAACGGCACCTCAAATTTTGTTGCTGCAAACTATTCGAGATAAAGGTGAAGTGACCATTGGCGAACTTGCGAGTGAAATAAGTCTTAGTCAAGCAACGGTGACGACGATTTTAGATCGACTGGAAAAGCGTCAGCTGGTGTATCGTGAACGCTCTAAAGCAGATAAGCGAAAAGCGCATGCCTACCTTACAGAGCAAGCTATTGAGATTTTAAAAGACTCCCCAATTCCCCTGCAAGAACAGTTTGCGCGCCAGTTTGATCATTTGCATGAATGGGAGCAAACGATGATTATCTCTTCTTTGCAGCGTGTTGCTCAGATGATGGATGCACAAGATATTGACGCTTCCCCTGTATTGGATCTTGGTGTTTTAGACCGTCAGGGAACAGCGATAACCCCATCTGACGTATAAGCAATAATGAGGCTGCGGTTCCTGAGCTTTATTATTGAGTATTCTGCTGGGATAAATGATTGACGGCTTTGTTTTATTTTTCATTAAACGTTAATGTTTTTTTATGGAGCTGCTTTAATTAATTTAAGAAATTAACTTTCTTTAGTGATTTTTGCTTGACCTTTAGTTCAGTCCGAATACAATAGCCACCTCAAAGCGCCTGTAGCTCAGCTGGATAGAGTACTCGGCTACGAACCGAGCGGTCGGGCGTTCGAATCGCTCCAGGCGCGCCATACATGAAACCCTCCTTTTGGAGGGTTTTTTTGTGCCTGCCGATTAAGTATGGGCGCTTTAATGCCTTCATTTTTTAAGGCAATATTTGTAAATAGGGCCTAACAGGTTGATATATAAAAATATTTTTACAGTTAATTCATTTTGTTTGGAATACAATATATAGTTAATATTAAAATTATTTACACACTATCTTGTGTTTCTATGGGCTTTCTTATAATCTATCTCTACAGGGAATAGGGAGCGCATCCCGAAAACATTACATTAAGATAGATAGGGGAAATATGAGCACAGTCAACTTGAAAGTTATTAAAGAAAATCACGCTGAGATTGAGTTCCAATCGGCCTCGTTAGATATCTGGGATAAAAAATACTGTTTAAAAAAACAGGATGGCTCGCCCGTCGATAACAATATTGAAGAAACCTATGATCGTGTTGCAGCAGCAATTGCTGAGGTGGAAGAAAACGCAGATAAGAAAGAATATTGGCATGATCAATTTGTCTGGGCTCTAAAACATGGTGCGATTCCAGCAGGGCGTATTATTTCCAATGCAGGTGCTAGTGATTATAAACCAGCGACATCGACTATTAATTGTACTGTATCAGGCTCTATTTCTGATTCTATGGACGATATCTTAAGGAAAACACACGAAGCTGGTTTAACCCTTAAAGCGGGTTGTGGTATTGGTTACGAATTTTCTACGCTACGCCCTAAAGGTGCCTATGTATCCGGTGCAGGTGCTAATACCTCGGGTCCATTATCGTTCATGGATATTTTTGACAAAATGTGTTTTACCGTATCATCAGCGGGGGGGCGACGTGGTGCACAAATGGCAACCTTTGATGTTGCTCATCCGGATGTGCGCGACTTTGTTCGTGTAAAGCGTGAAGATGGCCGCTTGCGTCAGTTTAATTTATCGTTGTTGATTACAGACGACTTTGTACAAGCAGTTAAAGACGATGCCGATTGGCCATTAGTGTTTCCTTTGTCAGAAAAAGAATTGGCGTCAGGCGAGATTGATTTAAATGATAAAGACAAGGTGCTATGGCGTGAATGGCCTATTACCAAAGGCTACCTAGTAAATGATGTAGGCTTAGTTGCCTGTCGAATTTATAATCGAGTGAAAGCTCAACGCCTATGGGAAACTATTATGGCGTCTACTTATGATTATGCTGAACCTGGGTTTATTCTTATCGATAAAGTGAACGAGATGAATAACAATTGGTTTTGCGAAAATATTCGCGCAACTAACCCATGTGGTGAACAACCATTACCGGCCTATGGATCTTGCTTGTTAGGCTCCATTAATTTAACTAAGTTTGTATTAAACCCTTTCACCTCAAAAGCGTCTTTCGACTGGGAAAAGTTTCGTAAAACTGTCGGTATTTTCACCCGAATGCTGGATAACGTAGTAGAGATTAATGGCTTGCCTTTGGAAGGCCAACGTGAAGCAATTGAGCACAAGCGTCGCCATGGTATGGGCTTTTTAGGCTTAGGTTCAACCTTAACAATGATGGGTATTCCTTATGGTGAAGATGCATCGGTTGAATTTACTGAAGAAGTCAGTAAGCAACTAGCGGTTACCGGTTGGGAAGCGGGTTTAGAACTGGCTAAAGAAAAAGGGCCTGCGCCCATCATGGATGAGGACTTTGAAGTAACAGGAGATATGCTGCGTAAACGACCAGAAATGTTGGACGATGGTTATCAGGTTGGCGATACAGTAAAAGGCCGTGTTTTACATGCAAAGTACAGTCGTTATATGCAACAAATAGCCTCTGTTGCGCCTGAGCTCGTGGAGCAACTTGCAGAAACGGGCGCGCGCTTTACTCACCATAGCTCTATCGCGCCAACAGGAACTATTTCTCTATCACTAGCCAATAATGCCAGTAATGGCATTGAACCAAGCTTTGCTCATCACTATGCACGTAATGTTATTCGTGAGGGGCGTAATGCGAAAGAAAAAGTTGATGTATTCTCATTTGAGTTATTGGCGTACCGCACATTAATTAATGAAAAAGCCATGCCGTATTCAGAGCAGGCAGATGAAAAACTACCCAGCTATTTTGTAACGGCAGAAACCATTACTCCAAAACAGCATGTGGATATACAAGCTGCAGCACAAAAATGGATTGATTCATCTATTTCAAAAACCGCTAATGTGCCGACAGAATTTCCTTTTGAAGACTTTAAAGATATCTATCTTTATGCTCACGAAAAGGGATTAAAGGGCTGTACAACGTTCCGCTTTAATCCAGATGTATTTCAAGGTGTACTGGTAAAAGACTCAGACCTAGAAAACACAACATATCGTTTTAAGCTTCAAGACGGCTCAACGTTAGAGGTAAAAGGTAACGAGATGGTTGAATATGAAGGTGAATCACATACCGCAGCGAACTTATACGATGCCTTAAAAGAAGGTTATTACGGTAAGTTTTAAGGTTGACGGCAGCGAACAGGAGAAAAAAATGACACACAAAATTACACAAGCCATCACCGGTTACGACGTTGTAAAAGACGATGAACCAAAAGTTGAAGAAGTCGCTCTTCAGACTGAAGAGAAAAGCAATATCATCCAAATGCATGAAAGCCTTAAAAGGCCAGAAATGTTATTGGGTTCAACCTATAAAATTAAAACGCCGTTATCAGAGCATTCGCTATATATAACGATCAATGATTTGATATTAAACCCAGATACAGATCATGAGCAACGGCGTCCATTTGAGGTGTTCATCAACTCTAAAAACATGGATCACTTCCAGTGGATTGTTGCGCTAACAAGAATTATGTCTGCGGTGTTTAGAAAAGGTGGCGACATTACCTTCCTAGTAGAAGAACTACGTTCCGTATTTGACCCCAGTGGAGGCTACTTTAAAAAAGGCGGTAAGTTTATGCCATCACTTGTTGCTGAAATTGGAGACGTCGTCGAATCGCATTTAAAAATGATTGGGATGATCAAAACTGAAGAAATCAGCGAGCACCAACAAAAAATCATGGATGAGAAACGGGCTCAGTTTGAAGCAGAAAAACAGGTTAAATCCCCCGAGCATGAAACCACTAGCGAATTTCCAGCAGGCTCACAATTATGTACAAAGTGTAATGTGACCGCCTCCATCCAAATGGATGGCTGTATGACATGTTTGAATTGTGGTGATAGCAAATGTGGCTAGGATGAAATCAAGTTGGCTGACCCCTTGATTTACAGCCCTGTTTTGTCTTGATTATCGTATTACAGGGAATTGTAGTCCTTATAAGTAAAGAAATTACAGGGAAATTTTAGTTCCCTTAATAACTAGTTAAGTGTTTATTGTCTTTAGTTGGTTTTCTTCACGCTTACGATAATACCCAAGTGCTTTTAGTTTTGGGTGCCGGTTGTAAGTTTGGATTAGCTTTCAGAAAAAGCAGTTTTTAGGCAAAGGTTAAAAGGCAACTTCGGTTTTTCAATGTGTTGTCAATCGCACTCACGAAGAGTCAAATCGAGCGTAAATTGTTTAAGCTAGCTTCCATATCAAGCCTTAACCCGCCATCCAGTAGGCATAAGGTAGCAAGTGGTAACTAAGGGGTTTAAACTAAGCGCTCAAACGAGTTTTTAAAGAGTTGTTAGGTGTACTGGCGGGTACCGGCATTGCACGCTTTAAGTAAGCGCAACAAATCGTCCGGTGCGAGCGTTCTACACTTAACAAAAAGGTCAGCCTGACGCCTGGCGGCGCAGGCTACCTAGGCGTTATGCTTCAAAAGAAGCCACATGCACATTCCAAACAATCAATTATTAATAGAGGCTAATTATGAGTTCAGCAATACCGCTAGCTGGCGG